>CALEHZ010000188.1 GCA_937875715.1 uncultured Campylobacter sp.
GTAAAAGTGAAATACTAGAATTACTTCGTCTCAATTTACTTGGCGAAGTATTTTGCGATGATTTTTGCTAAACTGAGCGAGTACGAATGAGACGCACTTTGGTGCGTCGCAGTGAAGCACGAGCGAAGTTTAGTGAAAAGCACGCAAAAGACAAGCCACACGCCCCACTTACTAGAATTCTTAAATTCACTTATAATTTATATTTTCTTCAAACTCACTCAAACGCTTGTGAATGCTGCGAAGTTCGGTGATAGTAGTCCAGTTATCAATAAACACGCTAAAACTCTCTCTAACCTGGCTAAAAGCATTGCTTACTTGAACTAAAATTCCTAAGGTAATCACGCCAGAAAAAAGCCCCACGCCCATAATCATATAAGGCACAATCACCATAAACTGCGAAAAAGAAATAAGCCAAATGTTAAAATATCCATAATGTAAAAAAAGGCGGTAAAAGCTAAATTTCACGCCAGTAAATAGCTCTAAAATAGCTGATGGCGAGGCAAAACGCACTTTATCATCTTCAGCAAAAACCAGCTCTTTGCGAAAGGCGGCTTCGCTTTTTTGTATATTATACTCTAATTTTGGCAGCTTAATGCCCACAAACCACGATATAACAAGTCCACCAAGGCTAACAGCTAGAGCTATCCACACAAGTGAGCCAGGCACATCAGCAATAATTGGCAAATCCACGCCAGAACTTAGCCCCCAAAGCACCGGAATAAAAGCGATCAAAGTCATAATCGCTCGTAAAACAGCAAGCCCAAGCGTCTCAGTGATTTTAGCAAAGCGATAAATATCTTCTTGCATACGCTGGCTTGAGCCCTCTATATCGTGCTTACACGCTCGCCACGCCGATAAATAGCTAAAAGTCATCGCCTCTCGCCAGCGAAAGCACCAGTGGGACGCAAAAAAGGTTGTAAGCGTGTAAATAATCACATAAGGCATAGCAATAGCTAAAAAGCGAAAAATCTGCTCCCAAAATTGCGAGACTTTATCATTTTGAGCCGCGGTTTTAAGCTGGGCGCAAACCAAAGTGGCGTTTTGTTCGCTTTCGTTTGCCTTTTTCTCACAAGTGCTCAAAGCCTCGTAACTGCTGTAATCAGCGGCATTTTGCGCCAAATCATAAAAACTTTTATACCAGTCATTTATCATCACATTTAGCTGAGTTTGAAAAACAAGCGAAATAATAAGCGCAAGCAAGCCACCATACGCCCACAAAGCCCATTTTTTGTCCGCAAAAAACGATTTTATCATAATCAAACCTTAAAAAAAACCTTAAAAAATTGCGCTATTTTAGCCAAAAATAGCAAATATTTTAGAGCTAAATTCTAGAATTTAAGCTCTAAATTCTAGAATTTAGTGGCAGCTTAGCTTGTAGTTTATCTTTGGGTCGTTAAAGGTCGTGGGGTAGCGCACGGTAATACTAAATTGTCTGCCTGTGTTTGCTAGTAGGTTTGGCGCGATTGTGAAGTCTTGTTCTATTGTGCTGATTTGCGTTTGCTTTCTTCGCTTGAAGAAATTCTCCCAAAATCCGCCCTTTTGCTCAAAAAGCTCAGGCTTTAAAAGACTTGCCTTGCTAATGCTATTTATAAGCCTTACATTTAGCGTGCAGCTCGTGATATCAAAGCCACCTATGTTTGTGATAGTGCCTGAGAGTTGCATGCTCTCGTTCATCCGCACCTTTGTGTAGCGCACATTTGAGATTTTGGCTTTTTTGGTGTAGTCGTCTATTATCACACAAGCGATCCCAGCACTCAAAGCAAAGCCACAAACCAGCCCACCAAGTCCATAAATCAAAGCTTTGAGCTCATTTTGCCTTTGATAAAC
>CALEHZ010000189.1 GCA_937875715.1 uncultured Campylobacter sp.
CTGAATTTTATAAAATTCACTTTGGTAGCAGTGGCTGAATTTTATAAAATTCACTGCTCGGTATTCATTAGGATTGCTGCGACCTGCTGCTGCAGTTCTGGCAATGACGGACAAAAGGTAATGACGGGAAATGGCGAATTTTATAAAATCACTTCACGCTATTAGCCAAATCTTGCATTTTTTTGTAGATTTTATTTTTCTCGCTTTCGTCGTTTGTGCCATACATGAGCTGAGTCATAAGCTGCATGAAATCAAAGGTTTTAAAAAGCTCTTCATCCTCTTTTGCCTGCTTTTCGACAGCTTTTAAGGCAGCTGCTAGATCATCTTGCGTTGAGTTTAGTTTTTCTAGGCTTTCTTTTGCTTCTTTGAGGGCCGCATCTAGCTGCTCTTGAGCCTGTTTGTTTTCGCTATTATCAAAGTTTTTAAACTTATCACTCATACTTTGAGCTGTATTTAGCATACCTTGCAAAGTGTCCAAAACATTATCAAAGCTTGAAGCAGAGGTCTTTTGCTGATTTTTTACACTCTCATACAAATTGTCTTTTGCTTGAGAGATTAGATTATCGTAGATATTCATTTTATCTCCTTTTTAAGTGAATTTTATAAAGCTCAAAGCAAAAATAATTCCTAAAAATTAAAGTATAAAAACTGCGATTCTACCACACTTCTTGTAGCAAAAAACGCACAAATTAGCAAAAAGCATAGAAAAATCGCAGTTAGAGCATTAAAGCGTGATTTTTCCATCATTTCATGTGAATTTTTTGCAAATACACAAACTAAAAGCGCCACTGCCAAAGCAGCCCAAATACACGCATTTGCGCGGCTTACGCTTTCAATGTGGCGAGTAATGTCAAAGGTGCCATTTATAAACTTCGTCCACTCTGGGCTAAGTTTAACATTACTAAAATCAAACATAGCCCCAAGCACCTTAAATGCGCTATTTAAGTCTGTGGCTCTAAAAAACACCCAAGCAATATTTACAAAGTTAAAGGTTAAAAACCAAGCTAAGATTTTATTAAGCTTTTTAAAATGTAAAGTGTAATAGCGTGAAATAACGATTCCAGCGCCATGCAAACAGCCCCAAATCACAAAGGTCCAGCCAGCACCATGCCAAATGCCGCCTATCAAAAACACCATAAATAAATTTGTATAAAGCCTAATTTCACCCACGCGGTTTCCGCCCAGTGGAATGTAAATATAATCACGCAAAAAGCGAGATAGCGTCATATGCCATCTATGCCAAAAATCCCCCACGCTAGTGGCTTTATAAGGCGAGTTAAAATTAAGCGGCAAAACTATATTAAACATATATGAAATGCCTATTGCCATATCAGTATATCCGCTAAAATCAAAATATAGCTGAAAGGTATATGAAAGCGAGCTTATCCACGCCTCAGCCATGCTAAGCGCAGCACTTGTATCAAAGCCATAGGTAGCAAAACGAGCGAAAAAATCAGCGATAACCACTTTTTTAAATAGCCCCACACAAAATAAAAACAAACCAAAACTTATATTTTTATAGTGAATTTTTTTGCGGCGAAGATTTGCAAACTGCGGCATCATCTCGGCATGATGGATAATTGGACCTGCTAAAAGATGCGGAAAATAAGTAACAAAAAGAGCGTAATTTATAAAGCTTCTTTCTTGCACAAAACCACGATAACAATCAACCAAAAAAGCAATCTGCGTAAAGGTAAAAAAGCTAATTCCAAGCGGCAAAACAATATGCATAAGTGGCACGGAGCTTGCAAAAATGCCATTAAAGTTTTCAATGAAAAAATCTGTGTATTTATAATAGCCCAAAAGTGCGACATTTGCAACAATTCCAAAAATTAAAAAGCCCTTTGGGCGAGCATTTTTGGGCAGATTGGCTGTAGCTTCGGCGATTTTACAAAGCTTGGAGCCTACAAAAAAATTAAAGGTAAAACTGGCGATTATTAAGGGCACATAAATCCAGTTCCAATACCCATAAAAACATAAACTCGCTACTGCCAAAACAAAAATGCCAAGCTTAATCAAACGCAGTTTATTTAAAACAAAATAAAGCACAAAAGTAATAGGCAAAAAGATAAAAATAAACTCAAAAGTTGTAAAAAGCATAATTTTCCTTAATTTTCTTAAAAAATAAAACGCATTATTATAGCTGAATTTTATGATTTTTTGACACTATGGGAAGTGAATTTTATAAAACTTACTTTTTGAATTTTATAAAATTCACTCTGCTAAATAAAAGTGAATTTTATAAAAATTTTTTCAATTTTATAAATCGGAACTACGCTTTTTCCTGCAACCGTGCTTATACTAACGACGTCGAAAACTCCGTTTGAAAAACCGCCGCCCGACTTTATTTTATCGCCCACCTTTTGCGAGCACAAAATAATGGGGCTTTCCGTTTCCTTATAATATAAAGAATTCCCGCTATCTAAAAAGCCCAAAAATTCAAACGTCTTTCCGCAAAGTTGAAGTTGGCATTTAAGCAAAAACGAAGTTATATTTCTTCTTTTATAAATTTCCTTGATTATTTTGCAGACGAAAAGATAGGTTATAAACACTAAAATTAAAATTAGAAAGAGTGGGATTTGACTGCCGTGCGAATAGTTTATCGGGTCAAAACTAAGCCCAA
>CALEHZ010000190.1 GCA_937875715.1 uncultured Campylobacter sp.
AAGCCTAATTCTTAAATCTTGCTTAAAAATGGAAAAAAAATTTAAAAAAATAAAATTTTTAATTTTTTTACTTTTATATAATTAATATTGTTTTACAGATTAAGGTGTCCAATTACCTTGAATTTTATGAATTTTCTGATAATAAAGCTGAATTTTATAAAATTAGCCAAAAAATTTAAAACATTGATAAAAAATCTTAAATATAAAAATTTTTAAGATATAATAAGCCAAAAAATTCAAAGGATGAAAAATGATTTTAATTGCTGGGCCTTGCGTGATTGAAAGCCGTGAGTTTATACTAGAAATGGCAGAGATTTTAAAAGACATCACTAGCTTGCCAAATGTGGAGTTCTACTTTAAATCAAGCTTTGATAAGGCAAATCGCACGAGTATTTCAAGCTTTCGTGGGCCTGGGCTTGAAAAAGGCTGCGAAATTCTAGCAGAAGTTAAAGAAAAATTTGGCTATAAAATCCTTACAGACATACACGAAAGCCATCAAGCCCAGCTAGCAGCAAAGGTAGCTGATGCGCTTCAAATCCCAGCATTTTTGTGCCGCCAAACTGATTTGCTAATCGCAGCTGCTAAAACGGACGCTTTAATAAACATTAAAAAAGGGCAATTTCTAGCACCGCAAGCGATGAAACACAGCCTAAAAAAAGTGCTTGAAACTCGTGGCGTAAAAGATGAACCAAGCTATGAAATCTGCTGTGAAAACAAAGTTTGCCTTTGCGAGCGTGGCAGCACCTTTGGCTATGGTAATTTAGTCGTTGACATGCGCTCACTAGCGATTATGAGAGAGTATGCGCCTGTGATTTACGATGCTACTCACAGCGTCCAAATGCCAGCAGGTGAAAGCACTAAAAGTGGCGGTGATTCACGCTTTGCGCCTATTTTGGCTAGGGGTGCTGCTGCTGTGGGCGTGGATGGATTTTTTTATGAAACTCATATAAGCCCAAAAGATGCTTTGAGCGATGGCGCAAATATGCTCACTCCAGCTCAACTCGCCCAAAATTTAAAAGAAGTTTTTGCCATACAAGCTGCACTGAAATAATTTTTTAAAAAAAATAAACAAAACATTCACAAAAGCTGCAAATTATGAAATATTAAACACTCACATTTGTGATTTTATAAAATTCAAAGCTGAATTTTATAAAATCCATCAACACTGCGGAAAAAGTGAATTTTATGAATTTTTTAAAAAATTCAGTCCTAGTAAAAAATTCACGCCAAAATCTTAGCAAGTGCTGAAATAACTGCTGTTTGTGAGCGTAAAATATTTTGACATTTTAAGCTCACGCTGCGTTTGATTTTCTCTCTCTCATTTTGGCTAAATCCACCCTCAGCTCCCACGATTAGTAGTTCGTCTGTGCTCAAAGTGCTAAAATCATCTCCATCAAAATCAAGGCGCACGCAGTTTTCAAGCTCGCCAAGCTCTAAAAGCGATATTTTCATCATTTCGTAGCGTCCGCACTGCTGATTTGAATTTTTTAAAATTCGCTCAAATCGCCCAAAATCAAGCTTAATGTTGCGCTGTGAAAAATCGCTGTAAAAAAGCACAAGAGAGCCAAGTCCAAGTTCGTTTAAAAAAGGCAAAGTCTTTTCAATCACGCTGCTATCGCACACAGCCCAGCCTATTTGACTAGAAAAATTTTGCGGCTTTAGCTCTTTTTTTTCGCGCAGCTCTAAAAGGGCAAAATTCCTTTTAAACTCTGTTATTTCATAGAAATAAGCAGTATTATCGCCTAGTTTTTGAACTCTAATTAGCTCGCCTATTTTTTTTCTTTGAGCCTTTAAGTGTAAAAAAGCATCGCCAACTAGCTCAAAGTATGAACTACTCGCATTTTCATCATATAGAAAACGCATAAAATTTACCTAGTAAATACGCAAAAAATAATAGCAGCATTTCAGCGGCGATTTTTTTATACATGAATTTTTTAAAAGCGGCAAAATCACCTAAAATTCTTACTTTTTTAAGCTCTTTAAAACCTTTTGCGCCCAAAATTATGAGCAAAATCGAAGCGATTATCATCACAAAAATCGCTAGATTAAAGCTAAAATTTCTAAGTGCTAAGGCTAAAATTCCACTAAAAATAATAAAGGCTAAAATTCCATAATAAGCCGGTAAAAAGAACATTAGCCGCTTTATGTAAGCGAAATTTTTGGTGTCTTTAAGCGCTACAAGCAAGGCATGAATCAACAAAAACACGCCCAAAATAAGAGCAAAAAAGCTGTGAATTTCAAGATTTAAAACAATAGTTTCGCTCAATTTTCTTCCCTACTTGGCGTTTTTTGGACCTACTGGCAAGGGCGGATTTTGCTCATCAAAGCAGTTTTTACCGCTAATACAGCCTGCTGGCAAGCTAAGATTTGCATCGCTTTTTGCTATTGGCACATCGGCAGGTGCTTCTTTTATTTGCTCGATTTTAATCTCGTTTTTGCCGCCATCGCAGCCTAGTAGCGCAGCACAAATCACGCCAAAAAAAGTGAATTTTATAAGTTTTTTCATCACACTTCCTTTGGATTTATGAATTTTTCTTTGTTTTTTAGCTTTTCAAAAATAAAAGCATTTTCAAGCATAATTTCCTCGCTAAACTTGATTTTATCAAGCTCAACTGGCATTAGGGCTAAGTCAGCTCGTTCAAAAATTGCCCAGCCTTTTGCTGTCTCATTTAGCTTAATAGAGTCTAAAAATACGCTATTTTCGCCGTTTTGCATAGTAGTTTGTTCTAAAATAGCATTTACAAAAGCAAAAATTACCCTAGAAATTTGTTCGCAACTTGCGTTAAAAGGTAGTTCTACCCAGCGTTGCGAGCATGATTTTATAGCGTTTTTATAGCTCTCATCATCGCCAGAGTAAATAATAGTGCTATGGTCAAAACTATCGATGATTGCGGCTATTTCACGCTTCATAAGCCCAAAATCATAAATCATCTGCGCATTGTCAAGCCCAGCTGCGCTAAGGATGATTTCAAGCTTATAGCTATGTCCGTGAATGCTGTATTTACAGCGTTTTGAAGCGCAATTTCTCACCACATGCGCTGCTTCAAAAGTATAAAGTCTTCCGATTTTCATAAAATTCCTAAAATTTTTTGGCTTATTATAGCAGAAAATTTAAATTATTCTTAAATATTGCGTTTTTTGTTGTAATTGATTTTGAGTGAATTTTTTAAAAATTTCATAGCACTGCGGCGGTTTTGAATTTTATGAATTTTTTAAAAAATTCAATT
>CALEHZ010000191.1 GCA_937875715.1 uncultured Campylobacter sp.
GCCACTGATGTCTTTAAGCTCGACTAAATCAGCACTAAGCCTTAAATAAGCCTGATAAATCCTAGAAAATTCGCGGTTTCTGAGCTCCCACATTTGCGGATGTATGATATAAAGAGGTTTATCCACGCTTTTAAAGCCTAGATTTTCAAGCCTTTCTTTTGCCTGACCTTTAGCATAGAGCACGGCATTTTGGCGGTAATAATAAGCAATTCCGCCGTGCTGCCAAAGTGGCTGCCTTAAAATATCAAAGCAGGCAAAGTCGTGCCTAGCAAAAAGCTCCGCCCAGTACGCAGGCTCACGGCAATTTACATGATGTGTGCCGCCTTGATGTGGTATAGCACCGCTAAAAAGTAGCAAATCGCTAAGCGAACACAAAAAACTAGCAAAATTTTCTGCGTATTCTTCGCTAAAATGCTCGCCCACCTCCAAGCACTGTGCAAGGTCGAATTTTTTGCCGCCAAGCTCTTTTAGATTTTGTTTAGCAGGTGCTGTTAAATCCAGCCTTTTAAAATATTTTCTATCAATATGAAAAAGCTCATCTCCTACTTCATTTCCATCGATGCCCAGTATTTCGCACTCTTTGCCATCGTTATTTGCTAGATTTTGCCACGGACGCAGCCAAGTGCCCACGCCGCAGCCCACATCCACCACACTTTTTGGCTTGATTATTTGAGCATAAATTATGCCAAGCATATTTTTCGCACTCTCGTAGCTCTCGCTTTTTTGCGCATTGTAGAAGTTTTCATCATACATTTTTTGCTTCTTTTAAAAAGGCAATTTTAGAAAAAAAAATAATTTTTAAATTTTAGCAAATATTTTTAGAAAATTTTTAAGATTAAAGGCTTTGTTTTGAGTTTTTTTTGATTGTTTTAAAGGTGAATTTTATAAAATTCAAAAGTAGATTTTATAAAATTCACACCATTTCTGTGTTGAATTTTTTAGCTTTTTTGATTTTTTCAAACTCTAAATTTAATAAATCCATTTTTTCTTGGCATAAAACTTGAGCTTGTTTTATTAGCTGCATCGCCTCTGTAAGCTCGTTTGCATTCAAGTCTTTTGGTGGATTTGCCACCAAAACTTCAAACTTATCCAAGTCGCCTGAGACCAAAGCAATTTTTAAATCATCACACCACATTTTTTGCCTTTATTTAGCTTGAGTATTTGTTTCTTCATTCCACGCTGCGATTAGCTCTTGTGTTACATTTACAACCTCATCTAAAAGCGCTGGGTCGTTTTTAGCATTTGCTTCCATTAGTCTTGCAATAGCCTTAGCATAAAGTCCATTTAGATAGTAAGCCACATCAGTGCTTGAAAAATCAATAGAATTACTAAGCTCCATAAATACAGCACTAGCTTTATTTATAAATAAGACTTTTTCTTGAGTATTTCGCTTGGCTATCGCTACTCTAGCCTTTGCGATAAAGCGTAAAATACCCACATAAAGCAGCAAAACAAGCTTTTCTTTATCTTCTAAACTAAGTTCGCCTTTTTCACCTATTTTAAGATCTTTTAATGGAATCAAAACAACATTTTCAAAATTATCTAAATTACCGCTAGAAATGGTGTTTTTTAGATCATCATACCACATTTTTTTGCCTTTATTGCTCAGTTTGTTCGTTTGTGCCTACGCTTTCATTCCAGGCTGCGATTAGCTCGCGTGTTACATTTATAACCTCATCTAAAAGCGCTGGGTCGTTTTTGATATTTGCTTCTAGTAATCTAGAAATTTCCCTTGCATAAAGTCCTTTTAGATAGTGCGCAACCGCACCGCCTGAAAAATCTAAAGAATTGCTAAGTTCCATAAAAATTGCAGTGGTTTTGTTTATAAAAAGCACTTTATCTTGGACATTTTTATCATTCATCGCTTTTTTAGCTCTTGCTACAAAGCGTAAAATGCCTTCATATAGCATGAGAACAAGTTTTTCTTTGTTCTCAACGCTATTGTTTATAGAATTATAAGTATTATATGCGTTTGCTTGTAGCATATTTATCTTTCTTATTTATCGTTATTTAATAAAGCTTCAAAGGTATTTTGAAGGTTTTTAAAACTATTTTCAAGCGAGTTCATTTGCACAGCATAAGTAGCAAACTGCTGCTGCATCATAGAATATCTTTTATCAAGCATTTCTTGAATTTTCTCTTTTTGCTTGTTAATAGACTCGCCTTTTGTCTCATAACTATCTGCTAGAGTTTTTAAAGAACCATTAGAGCCAATTAAACCATCAACAACTTCATTTAATTGCCCAAAGAAACCTTTTTGTTCTGTGCTTGAGCCTTGTGTTACACCGCTTTTTAGCCCTAGTTTTGTTAGCAAATCACTATCACCACCGATTTCAATATTTTTGCCATACGAACCAGCAATTAAAAGCGAGCCACTTGGACTAATTGATGCTTTTACGCTATCAATTCCAGCGTCATTTATAAGCTTTACAAGCTCAGTTGCGTTTTTGACAGCTCCATTTGTGCCTTGTAAGTTTATATCAATCTCTTTGCCGTTTATTTTTAGTCTGCCACTAATATCTTGTGAAAGCGGACCATTATCGCTTGTAATCGAACCTGCGCTATACACATTTGCATTGTTGTAAGTGGTATTTGTGATAAAGAAATTTTTAAAGCCTTCATAGTCTTCATTCATGGCTGTTTTTAATTTATCTTCATCTAAGCTAAGTACGCCTTTATCGGTAAAATCAAAGCCAAAATCTGTTAATGCTTTGCCGTTTATCGTTGTGTTCATTACATTATTTATTGCACGCTTGATACTTGTGATTTCATTTACACCATTTAGCGAGCCAACTGCGCCTGTATCTTTATTATACGAAGTAGCAGTATTTACATTGCTAATTAAATCATTATAGGCTTGTACCATTTCTTTTAGTGAGTCTATAACAGCTTCTGAGTCTCTGCCTATTGTGATTATGCTTTCTTTTCTTGCGCCTGTGGTGCTCATTTCATCTACTTCATTTAGAGTGAATTTTGCACCGATGATTAAATCTTCAATAGTATTACTTGACCTAGTGATGTCAATGCCATTAAATGTAAATTTTGCATCTTGGGCTGTTTGAAGTTGTTTTGCACCTCTATCTGTGCTAAAATCAAGAGCAAAATCATAGCCGCTATCATCAGTTTTTTTGGTAGCATTAGAGCCAAAGCCAAGTTTGTCTAAGATATTTGCCGCAGCATTCTTTTCATCCTCGCCACCTGCTACGCTAAATGCAATGGCGTTATCCAATCCACTTTCTTTTGTTTGAAATACTAGCTTATAAGCACCATTTCTATCACCAGTATTTACGATACTAGCAGTTATTTTGCCACCACTTTTATCATTTATTTGATCGCTTATATCTTCAAGTGTAGTTGTGTTTGTAACATCTAAATCAAAGCTTTTATCACCCACTTTTAAAGTAAGTTTTTGTGTACCTGAAATACTGCTATCAAGCACAGATGAGCGGCTATCAAAGCCTTTTGTTTGAAATGAATCAACTTGCGCTAGTTGGCTTACACTCATGCGAATTGTTTGTTCTTTTACACCAGCTTCTATACTTGCGTTTACTGATTTTGAGCCACCTATATCAACTGAACGCTTTAAAAGCGCTGTTTCGTTTGCGACATCAGCATAGCTTGTTTTAAAATTTGACACAAGCGTTGTGATAGCTGTAAGGTCACTTTTTTTAAGATTATTTTGTTCAATTTTAGTTTTTAGAGGTTCTATTTGTTGGCTTTCGTCAGCTTCTTTTAAGCTATCGATTACATCTTGGGTTAAAACACTGCTTGCTAAGTTTAATTGAGCTTTGTCTGATAAAGCTGCTCCACCTGTTTTACTAGCTACTGCGCCTGGTGCATTTAGCGCACTTGGTGTGCTTACTGATACTCCTGATACTGCCATAATCAATCCTTTGATATTTGAATTTTTTAAAATGAATTTTTTGGCTAAATTTAATTGCTTACATTAAACAATTTGCCCTTTAAATCTGCAAAAAATTCATCTCTAGTTAAAAACTTATCGTTTTGTTCTCTAAAAAACGCTCTTAATTTAAGCGCTTCTTTTCCTGGAAATTGAGCCACTGATTCTTGTGTTCTTTGATTGATAAGACTTACAAAAAGCGTTTTTGTAGGATCATCAAAACCAAATTTCAAATCAAATCTTAGATCTTGAACCTCATACTTTTGCATTGTAGAGTTCATTTCATCTACTGCCTTTTTTAGCTCTTCTTCGCTTACCATTTCTTCGGCTATTGCTTGCGTTTTAGACGCACCTTCTGCGTTTTGGGCTCTGTCGTTTAAATCAGTATTAGCCTTCATGTTATCGCTAACTACGCTATTTTGGTTTGTAAAAACTTGTTGCTGCATTGATGACATTTGCAAGTTTTGTGCTATGCTTTCGATTCCCATTTTACACCTCGTTATTAAAATTGTAGCCTTTAAATCGGCAAAATTTCAAAAAAGTTTAACATTTTCATTAAAAAAATAACTCAAACTAGTTTTACCAAATTTTTTACTTTTTACAAAGTTTAAATTTTTTAAAAGCTGTGGTAATTTTACATCACTATTATGCTCAAAAACGGCAATTTTTGGATTTAAATCTTGCACTAGCTTTAAGCATTTTTCATAAATTTCATCAAAACCATCTCGCACATTAAAAGGTGGGTCTAAATAAATAATTAAATTTTCTTGATTTTGTATTTTAAGCACATCAGAAGCAAGGGCAAAAGTGTCGCCAAACTGCGTAAAAATGCGGTCTTGTAAATCTAAATTTTTAATATTTTCTTTTAAAATTTCAAAAGTATTTTTATCTTTTTCAAAAGTATAAGCTTCTTTTGCGCCCTCGCTGATTGCGCAAATTGCCATAAAAGCAGAACCGGCAAAAAGCTCGGCAAAAATAGAATTTTTTAGCTCACCTCTAAGTGTGTTTAAAAAGCTTTGTGCTACGATATTTTTTGTGCTGCGTGTTTTTTCATTGCTTAAAACTGCAACTTTACGACCTTTTAATTTGCCGCTTGGAATCCTAATAAAAAATTTATCTAACATGTCCAAAAAGCTCCATCAAATCCCTTTTAAATCGTGCTAAAATCTCATCAAGATTTTTTTCAAAATCGTCCATATTTGATAATTTTTTACGCCAAAATTCATCAAGGCTTGCTTGAAGTTCTGCTTTAGTAAAAGGCATAGCCAAATCCTCACCTATAATAAAAACAGGCTTATCGTAGAATTTTTTGCTATCACAGACGATAAAATCAGCTTCTTCTTTCTTGCTTAAAATTTGGCTTAAAAAGCTCTTTAATCCAGAGTCTAAAAGCTCACAATCACAATCAACAAATACTTTCATATGCTCTTCTTTTAGTGAATTTTATAAAATTCCGGCAATTTTATCAAAAAATTCTTTAAATTTTTTAAAGTAGAATTTTATAAAATTCTGCTAAAATTGAGAAAAATTTTTAAAGGATAAATTTATGTTTAATGGCGCAAATATACTAATTACCGGTGGAACTGGCTCTTTTGGAAAAGAATATTGTAAAATTTTGCTTAAAGATTATGCGCCAAATAAACTTATAGTTTATAGCAGAGACGAACAAAAACAATACGACATGGCACAAAGCTTTGATGCGCCTTGTATGCGTTTTTTCATCGGTGATGTTCGTGATGAGGCTCGCCTTAAAATGGCGATGCAAGACGCAGATTTTGTAATCCACGCAGCTGCTATGAAACACGTGCCAATCGCTGAATACAACCCAATGGAATGTATAAAGACAAATGTAAATGGCGCTTCTAATGTAATAAATACTGCTATTGCTTGCGGAGTGAATAAAGTAATTGCTCTAAGCACGGACAAAGCGTGTAATCCAATAAATTTATACGGCGCTACAAAGCTTGCTAGTGATAAGCTTTTTGTAGCAGCCAACAATATAGTAGGCTCAAAAGATACAAGCTTTAGCGTAGTAAGATACGGAAATGTCGTAGGCTCTCGTGGCTCAGTCGTGCCGCTATTTAAAAAACTTATTAAAAATGGCGCAAAAGAATTGCCAATTACAGATGAGAGAATGACACGCTTTTGGATTACCTTAGAACAAGGCGTGCGCTTTGTTTTAAAAAATTTTACACGCATGCAAGGTGGCGAGATTTTTATCCCAAAAATTCCTTCAATGAAAATGACTGATTTAGCCCATGCAATGGCACCAGAAATGCCAATAAAAATCATAGGAATTCGCCCAGGCGAAAAACTACATGAAATGATGGTTAGCCGCGATGATAGCCTTCATACTTATGAGTTTAGCGACCATTATGTCATAGCCCCAAGTATCAAAATAAGCAGACTATGCGATTTTAGCAAAAATTTACTTGGCCAGAGTGGTAAATTAGTAGAAAGAGATTTTGAATACAGCTCTGATAAAAACACGCTTTGGCTAGATGATAATGGCATCAAACAGATGATAGAACATTGCTAAACTTAATTGATTTTGTCTATTTAAACGACGAACAAAAGCTGCTTGTTTTTAAAGCACGTTACGCTGCTAGCAGCTTGCTAACTTATAAAAAAACTAGTTTTAATGCTTTTTTGAATTTTATAAAATATTTAAAATTCAAGCAAAATGCCAAATATTTTATGCTCTTAGAAAATGATGATTTTATCGGCGTTATAAGCTTTTATGATATAAAAAATTCAAGCGCCAAAATAGCTTTTTATAAAAATACACAGCAAACAAAAGTAGGAAAAATCATCATAAACGAGCTTTTAAAAAAGGCAAAAAATTTAGAAATCAAAACCCTCTTTGCCGATGTAAAAGCAGAAAATTCAAAAGCTTTAAGTCTTTTAAATGACTTTGAATTTTATAAAATTCAAAGCAAAAATGCTAAAATTTTAACTTTTCAAAAAAATATTTAAAATTTTTTTCATTTTTTATTGACAAAGTGCTTTTTACTCGCTATAATTCCACTTCTTTTTTGAATGTTCCGGATTAGCTCAGCGGTAGAGTAGTCGGCTGTTAACCGATTGGTCGCTGGTTCGAATCCAGCATCCGGAGCCACTTAAGCTTTTTTTAAGTTTCAAATCACTTCAAAATTACTTTAAAAGCACGATAAAATCAGCATTTAGATTTTTAATCATTTTAAACCATTGACATTAAATTACAAAAAATGTAAAATCATTCAGTAACTTATTAAGTAACTAGAATTTTATTAGGTAACTTTTACTAAAAAGGTGATAAAATGGGCAATATCTCAAAGACAAATCTATTCGATAAAGATATTAGGTTACTAGCTACTAAATCAAATAGATATATAAAATCAGTTGGCAATCCAAAAGAGCTTTATATTTGGGTAAATCCAAATGGTATTAAAAGCTTTTGTGTTCGCATAGATGAAAATGGCAAAACAAAGCATATCAAGCTAAAAGAATTCCGTGAAGGTATTTACAGCGTAGCAGAGGCTAGAAAAGATGCCACAAAACTACTAAAAGAATTTGAAGGTGGCAAGGATATAGCTACAATTAAAGGCAAAAATGAAAAGTATTTATTTAAAAATCTTTTTGATTTACACATAGCACAAAAAGAAAAAAGAGGCTTAAAAGATAGCTATTTAAAGAAAATAATAGATATGACAAATAATTATTTAATGCCAAGTTTGGCAAATCGTGATATTAAAAGCATTAAATATAGTGAGCTTTTGGCTATTTTTAATGCAATTTTTAATCCAAATAATCCTAGAAAAAGTAGATTAGAGACAATTCATCGCCTTATAAATGAAGTTGATAAAGTTTTTAAAATTGCCTTAAAAGATAGATATATAGACCATAATCCAAGCGATGGCTTACACGATGAATTTCCTAGTTCAAGTAGATTTAATTTAGACAATGAGCTAGATACCAGATATCCAGCACTTACTAATGAAAGTGATTTAAAAAACTTCATAATTGACCTTAAAAGCGATAATAAGCTTGATTTACAAACAAAAAGAGCTTTGTATTTACAAATCCTTTGTGGCAATCGTCCTATAAATACAGTAAGTGCAAAATGGAGTGATATAGACCTTAATAGTGGTATTTGGACTATAAAAGCAAGTGAAATGAAAACTAAAAATGAACATAAAATTCCACTTTGTTCTTACGCTTTGAAGGTGCTAAAAGAGCAGTTTTTATTTAGTGGCAATAGTGCTTTTGTATTTCCAGCTGATACGATAGCAGGGCATTTACACAGAGATAGTATAAGCAAAGCAATACGCAATCTAGGTGGCAAAAATAAGTATAACGGCAAGGCTACATCTCACGGATTTCGTGCTACATTTCGCACGATTTGTTCGCTACACAAAGCAGAGCTTTTAAATATGGGCATAAGTGAAGAAGCGATAGAAAGCGTCCTAGCACATAAAGAATATAATCCAGTAAAATTTTCATACGAGCGAGAAAAAGCCACAATAGAGCAAAAACGCAAACTTTTAGAGTGGTATGGTGAGTATCTAAACAGTATTGAGCCACTTTTTTAAAAACCTAGCATCTTTTTATGTTATACCCCTTTGAAATGCGAATATTTCGTGTTTTTATAACCACCAAAGATAGAAAATATGTAAATTGTAAAAAACTAGATAAAAGGGAGGCAAAAAAATCACAAGTTTTTTTTTGCGCAATCGGTGAACCAAAAGCCTACGGCTTTTGGACTTTTATTTTTACTTGGGGCTATCGCCCCAAACCCTAATCGGAATCGCAGTTGCGGTGGCTTGTGCCACGCTCAAAGCTCACTGCGTTCGCTTATGCGTGGCACCTTCTATGCTCAAAAAGCTACAGCATTAAAAAAGATTTCGGTGCTTATTTTTTAGGAAATTAGCATAAAAAATTAAAAAAATGGTAGAACATATCTAATAGTTCAATGAACTTTTTTTTCTGCTATAATATCGCCAAAGAATGTAAATGAGTAAAAATGAAAGCGTAAAAGCAAGTTTAGATTTTTACAAAGGTTTGATTTATCTAATTGTTATGGGAATTTTTGCTGTTTGTGGCTTTTTTGCAAATAACTATAAAACAGCCGAAATCGTAGATTTGGTATTCATAATTGGTGCTTTGCTGATTTTAGGTATGTCTTTAATCTTTTCGTTAAAAAGACATTACAAAAAAATAAAAGAACTTGAAAATTTAAAAGAAAGGAAATGAAAATGAGTGGATTTGCTCCTTTGGGTGTTTTATTGTTGGCTGCTGGGATTTTAGCATTTGCTTTTAAATATTACGACAATTTGGAAAAGAAAGATACTAAAAAAGACATTAAAACATCCTAAGAGCCGAGCTAAAATTTTAACTGTGGTCGGTGTATATTCTGCCATTTCAATAGTTTTTGGTGCAAAATACATCAACGAGAAAGAAAAAAAATGACTCCACTTAGTGCAATGGCTATTTTTTTAGGTATTTTTGTAACTTGTATGCTGATTTGGATAATTAAAGCTTCCGATAAAAAGGATATTAAAACAGCGTAAAAGCCGAGCTAAGCTCGGCAAATAAGCTTATCTTTGGCGAGTTGGCGGAACGGTAGAGCCACCACCACTATCA
>CALEHZ010000192.1 GCA_937875715.1 uncultured Campylobacter sp.
GCTTTCTTTGGCGATAAAAAGAGAATAAATATTATTTTTGCTTATATCTGGGTTTATTAGTAGCTTTACGCCCCATTTTTCTTCTAAAAAGAAAAATAATTCTTGCTTGTAGCCAATTACGATTGTGATGTCATCTATTTTAGCTTCTTTTAGTTGTCTTATTTGCCTTTTAATTAACGTTTCATTATCTTTTACAAAAAGTCCTTTTGGCATGGAATACACTGATTTTGCCGATATTTCATTGCCACCAGCTGCTAAAATTATAGCGTTTTGAACTTTGTAATTTTCTAGTTCATTTTCTGCCAAAATACTTAATTTTGAATTTTCTAAAAAGCTCTTTTTATGAAGCTCTTTTATTATTTTGCTTATTTCTTGTGAATTTTTAAATACTTCATATTTAAAGCTTTTGTAAATTTCTTTAGCATTTTGCTTTGAATTTTTTAAAAAATATTTCAAAAGCTCGAATTCTTTATAGTTTAACATTTTTACTCCTTTTTTATAAAATTCACCTAGGCTTCAAAAAGCTTTAAGTCGCTTTTATAGGTGATTTTTGGCTGTGGCGATGAACACTGCGAAAAATAAATTTTTTTACCAAGTGCGAAATACAGCGAAGTTGTATGCGGCTCAATACTATCTAAAATGCCGTTTTTAATGGCAATTTCATAGCTTTCTAAAAGTTCAGAAAATTTAAAAGCCCAAGGATTGCCAAATCCTTTTAAACTCTCTCTTAAAATACTTGTTTTAGATGAAATTTCATCATCTTTTATACAAGTGCATAAATCAATATCTTTTGAAGCTATGGCGTTGCCGTATTTTTGAGCGATTTTTATAGCATCATTTATCAGCTTGTGGCGTTAGTGGCGAGACACCAAAGGAAATTACTACAATATCATCATCTTTTATTTTATTTTTTAAATCAAAAATGCCGTTTTTAACCGAGTGTTGAAAACTCTCTCCACCTTGCGTAAGAATACGAAATTTTGAAATATTGTATTTTTTACAGATATTTTGAATTTTATAAAAATCATCTTGTTTTGCTATTATTTGGATGAAATCTATGTTTTTATTTGCCTGAAATATTTCAAGCGTGTAAGCTAGAATTGGTTTGTTTAGAATTTCTATGTATTGCTTTGGCGTAGCAGAGTTTATTCTAGTGCCGCTGCCAGCGCAGAGTATCATTGCTATATTCATTATTTTATCCTAGCAATGATAAAGTTTTGTTTTTCATATTTTCTCCTAGCAAAAACTAGAAGAAATATATTAAGCGTATTTTGCCACCACCCTTATACAAACGCAGTTTTCGCCTTTAATTGGCGCAAACTCATCGCTTTCTTCTAGTTTTAAAATATTAAAATTATGTTTTTGTAGATTATCTTTCAAAATTTCTTTATCAATAAATCTTCTATAATGATTATCTAGTATAAACTCACGTTTACTTAAAGCCTTGCCAAGTCCAAATTTTCCGTCATTTATACTGCGAGCCTCGATAAAAAATAATCCACCGTTTTTTAAGATTTTTGCTGCATTTTTAAATAAAGCTTCTTCGCTGCTATCATCAATTGCATGTAAAGTAAAGCGCGAATAGCAAAAATCAAAGCCACTTAGACCTAAATCTTTTGTAAAATCAGCGCAAATAAATTTGCTTTTATAGGCGTTCCCCCTCCCCATAGCGATTTTTGATAAATTTTCTATGGTTACATTTGAGTCATCAATTCCTACTACATTTATTCCGTTTTTTATGAAATACAAACTATCCCTGCCATTTCCACAGCCAAATTCCACTAGCTTTGCGCCTTTTTTATCTTTTAAATAATTTTCATAAACAAATCTAGCAAAAAGGCTTGGCTCTAGCAAATGCAAGTGAGTTTTGCTATAAAATTCATTCCAATACGCTCTATCATCTACCATTTTTAAAATCCTAAATATTTTAAAATTTTCTCTATATTTTGCATCACATCGCTAGCACCATCTAAGACCAAATTAGCCACAGGCTCGTTATATGCTATATCCATACCCACGACATCTTTTATTTTTCCACTTTTTGCACCGCTATATAGTCCTTTTTGGTCGCGATTTTCTAGCACGGACATGGAGCATTTAATATAGATTTCTGTGTATTTTATATCATTTTTAGCACAAATTTCTCGGTTATACTTAAAGCACTCATTAAATAGAGCAATAGCAGTATCTACTACGCAAAATCCTTGCTTAGCTAAAGCTACGCTAAGAGCAATTCTTTTTTGACAAAGCTTGATTCTAGCGCTTTTATCGTATCCATTATGCTCAAAAATAGCCCTAAAATCATCACCATCAGTATAAATTACGTCTTTTTGCTTTAATTTGCCATTTTGCTTTAATTCTTCGAGTCTAGCGCAAAGTGCCTTTGCTGTGGTGGTTTTGCCAGCACCAGCAAGTCCATTTATCCATATAATTTGTCCCATTTTTTGCCTTTGAAATTTATGAGTATTCTAGCAGTTTTTTGCTAAATTTTTACAAATTCGAAATTTTTATCATCATTTTTTCGCACTAGCGCCAGTATTTGTCGCTGCTACATTTTGGCGCTCTTTTTACATGCTTTTAAGCTACTAAGTTTAAAATTGAGCTTTGTTTTAGTGGATTGGTTATAAAAATCTATTCAGTCAAAAGAAGTAAAAAATTCAAAAATGAATTTTATAAAATTCATTTTTGAATTTTATAAAGTAGAATTAGGGGCGAAGTTAAAACGCCCCTAAAATTGCTTAGATAAATGAAGTAGCTAAAAAGCCAAGAGCAACGCTAAATGCGATAGCTAGCACGCCAGGAATAAAGAAGGCGTGGTTGAAAACATATTTTCCGATTCTTGTCGTTCCTGTATCATCCATTTGCACAGCACCAAGCAAAGTTGGATAAGTAGGCAATACAAATAGAGCTGAAACAGCCGCAAAACTAGCTACTATCATATATACATTGCTAGTATCACTTGCTGTGATACCAAGTGCTACGATAACAACCGGAGTGATTGCTTTTGCAGTTGCAGCTTGGCTATAAAGTAGCATAGCAGCAAAGAAATAAACTACCGCAAGTAGCGCTGGAATAGCTGTTACCCATTTTTCGCTTAGAGCCTTAATTTGATCAGTGTGACCGCTTACAAATACAGTTCCTAGCCAAGCAACACCGATTACGCACACAGCAGCTACCATACCGCTTTTAAATACACTAGTCTCTGGGATTTTTGCAGCTGGAATTTTGCATAGCCAAACGATTAGCGCTGCAACTGTTAGCATAATGCCAACGATAGCTGAGTCGCGGTTTACTATAACATTCTCAATCAAAACTGGCTTACCACCGATTTTTGAAATCGCAGTTGCGTATAGAACAACAGCGATAACGCCAAGAATGAAAAGTAAAACTGAAAGTTTAGCACCTGGTTTTAGTTCCATATTTTGTGCGCCTTTTGGAGCTGCGACTAGACCTTGTGCTAGACGCTCTTGATAAACTGGATCGCTATTTAGGTCAAGATTGCTGATCATTGTCATAATAAATGCAGTAATCATACAGCCTATAAAGGTAGTAGGAATCCAAATAGCAAGTAAAATAGGATAGCTCCAGCCAAATGGCTCTAAAGCACCTGTCATATACACAACAGCAGCTGAAACTGGGCTAGCTGTAATTGCGATTTGGCTTGCTACCACGGCGATTGATAGTGGTGAGCTTGGCTTGATGCCTTGTCCTTTTGCCACCTCTACAATAACTGGTATCATAGAAAATGCTGTGTGTCCAGTACCTGCTAGGATAGTTAGCAGATAAGTAACAGTTGGGGCTAGGTAGTTGATATATTTTGGGTTTGAGCGCAAAATTCTCTCTGCGATTGAAACCAAATAATCAAGTCCTCCAGCAAGCTGCATAGCTGAGATTGTAGCGATTACAGCCATGATGATTAGCACAACATCCCATGCTATCATCTTTGTGTCAACATTCATGCCAAGCACAAGGCCAAGCACAATAACGCCAAGTCCGCCAGCATAGCCAATGCCTATGCCGCCAAGGCGAACGCCGATAAAAATCGCACCTAGAAGTACGACAATTTGCAAGATTAGCATAATATCCATCTTGTATTCCTTTCCTTTGAAGTTTTAAAACTAGTATTCTAACACAAAAAACTCATTTTTAGGCTAGAATACTAGAAAATTCTTATTTATTTTCCATATGTGGAGCTAGCATTAGCTTTGGATCAAGCAATTTGTCTATTTCAGCACGACTTAAATAACCACGTTCCTCGCAAATATCGCCTACTTTTTTACCAGTTTCTAGTGCTTCTTTAGCAATTGAAGCTGATTTCTCGTATCCAATGGCTGGATTTAGTGCAGTTACAATGCCAACAGAGTTCATCACATGATTTAAACAAGCTTCTGGATTTGCTTTAAGTTTTTCAATAGCTTTCTCTCTTAATGTTCTCATCGCATTTTCTAAAATTACGATTGAATTAAACAATCCATAAGCAATGCCTGGTTCAAAAGCATTTAGCTCAAACTCGCCACGCTCTGAACAAAGCATGATAGTTACATCATTGCCAATTACTTCGTAGCAAGCCTCGCCTACAACTTCGCAGATTACTGGATTTACTTTTCCTGGCATGATTGAGCTGCCTGGTTGCATTTTAGGAAGTTCGATCTCGCCAAGACCGCATCTTGGACCTGAGTTCATAAGACGAAGGTCGTTTGCTATTTTACTTAGACGCACAGCAGCTGTTTTTAAAGCACCGCTTACATGAACAAAATCGGCTGTATCTTGTGTAGCAGCGATAAAATCAGCAGCTGGTTTAAAATCAACGCCAGTTATTTTACTAAGGTGTTTTTCTACTACTTCTTTGTATTTTGGATGGCAGTTTATGCCTGTACCAATAGCAGTAGCGCCCATGTTTAGATTAGTCATAGTCTCTCTAGCAGCTGTGATGTAGCCAATGTCTGTTTTGATATAGGTAGCAAAGGCATTAAATGTATTGCCAAGTGTGGTAGGAACAGCATCTTCAAGCTCTGTGCGTCCCATTTTTATCACATCTTTCCAAAGATTTGCTTTTTCTAAAAGCGCAGCTTCTAGCTTTTTCATTTCATCTAGCAAATCAGTTAATTTTGCATATGTTGCTACTTTTATAGAGCTTGGATAAGCATCATTTGTGCTTTGACCGCGGTTTGTGTGGTCGTTTGGATGGATTGTATCTGGGCCATATTCACCTTTTTTCTTGCCCATCATTTCAAGAGCGATGTTTGTTAAAACCTCGTTCATGTTCATATTTGTGCTTGTTCCAGCACCGCCTTGAATCATATCAACTACAAATTGATCGGCAAATTCGCCTGCGATTACGCGATCAGCTGCTTTGCAAAGATAATCAGCCTTATCTTGTGCTAGCACGCCAACTTCTGCGTTTGCTAGGGCTGCTGCTTTTTTGATTTGTGCAAAAGCTTTAACAAAAAATGGATAATCGCCGAATCTGCGACCAGTCATTTTGAAATTCTCTAGTGCACGAAAAGTTTGCACACCATAATACACGCTATCATCGATTTCTAGCTCACCGATGAAATCATGTTCTTTTCTAGTAGCCATGTTTGCTCCTTTGTAAAATTGAGTTGTGAAAAACTGAGTGGAATTTTAATACTTTAACAATAAAACAATACTTAAAAATCAACTTAAAATATTTGAATTTTATAAAATTTAGTTCAATTTCACTGCTGCCAAAGTGAATTTTTTAAAAAAAAGAGTGAATTTTATAAAATTCAAGCATAAAAGTTTTAGAATTTTTTGAATTTTATAAAGATAGGTTTTTGAATTTTAAAAGACTTGAATTTTATAAAATTCAAGTCTAAAAGTTATTTGAATTTTTTGAATTTTATGATTTTATAAAATTCAATTATAGTTTTTTACAAACTGGGCAATTCTCTCAATTCCCTTTTTGATATTTTCAAGCTCAGTCGCAAAGCTAAATCTAAAATATCCATCCATTCCAAAGCCCACACCAGGCACGCAAGCCACCAAACTCTCTTCTAAAAGGCGCGAGCAAAACTTCATAGAATCGCTCTCAATCTTAGAACAATTTATAAACAAATAAAACGCCCCGCCAGGATTTAGCACGCTTAGCCCATCAATTGCGTTTATCGCCTTTACAGCGTAGTCACGGCGCTCTTTATACTTGCTTCGCATAAACTCCACATATTCATCAGCCTGCCCCAAAAGCGCTGGAATTGCGCCAGCTTGGACGATGCTAGCGATATTTGCTGTGCTTTGGCTTTGCAGCTTTTTACACGCTGAAATCAGCTCAGCTTTTGGGCTAGCCATGTAGCCAAAGCGCCAGCCTGGCATAGCAGCGCACTTGCTAAGTCCATTTATAGTCACAGTTCGCTCAAACATATCAGCACTCACGCTAGCAGCCGCTACAAACTCGCCTTCGTAAATTAGCTTTTCGTAGATTTCATCGCTTAAAACTATAATCTCCGTGCCTTTTAGCACCTCTGCGATCGCCTCTAGCTCAGATCTTGAGTAAATCCCACCGCAAGGATTTCCTACGCTATTTAGCATGAGAACTTTTGTTTTTGGCGTGATAGCTGCTTTTAGCTGGGCAGCTGTGATTTTAAAGCCTGTGCTTTCATCTGTATTTACAATCACGCTTTTGCCGCCGCAGTAGTTTACAATCTCAGGGTAGCTTACCCAGTATGGTGCTGGGATGATGACTTCATCGCTTTCGTCAATTAGCGCTTGAAGGCAGTTAAAAATGCTTTGTTTTGCGCCTACATTTGTAAGAATTTGGCTTGGTTTATACTCTAAATTATTATCTTTTTTTAGCTTAGCGCACACGGCAGCAAGCACATCAGGCGTGCCTGGAACTGCTGTGTATTTGCCACAGCCCTTTTTCATGGCTTCATTTACTGCGTTTTTAACGACATCTGGCGTGTCAAAATCAGGCTCGCCAGCGCTGAAAATCAGCACATCTTTTCCACTTGCTTTTAGCTCTTTTGCCTTTGTTGAAATTGCTATTGTTAAACTTTCGTTTAATCTGCTAATTCTATTTGAGAGTTTCATGATAGTCCTTTTTATTAATTTTTAACTCAAAAAAAATCTGTGAATTTTAGCATAAATTGCGTGAATTTTATAAAATTCACAAATATTTTTAAAGTGAATTTTATAAAAGTTAAAAATTATTAGTGAATTTTATAAAATTCACTAATAATTTTAAGGTGAATTTTATAAAA
>CALEHZ010000193.1 GCA_937875715.1 uncultured Campylobacter sp.
CTTTTAGCGATATTTCAAAGTCTTGTAAGGCTATTTTGGAGCAATTTCAAGCAAGTTTATAAAATTTAGTTTATAAAATCACTTTATAAAATTGAATTCACAGTATCGATAAATGGGCTGAATTTTTTGAATTTTATAAAATTCAAGCCTTGAATTTTTTGAATTTTATAAAATTCATATTTTGTTTTATTATTGAAATTTTAGAAAAAGATTGCTAAAATGCGTGAATTTTTTTATTTGGAGTTATGATGAAACATCTTTTTGTTGGTATTTTACTTTTGGCACTTTGTGGCTGTTCGGCTTTAAATAGAAAAGATACCAGTCTTTTTAATCTAAGCCCAGATGAGTGGTTTGCTCAAATCCTTTTTGACATCCGTGATAAAAACCTTGATAGCGCAGATGAGCACTATATCAGTTTTGCGAGCGAGCATATAAATAGTGATTATCTGCCACAACTCGTGCTAATTTTAGCCCAAGCGCACGCAGCAGAAGAAAAATATACAATGGCAAATTTCTATCTTGATGAGTATATCAAGCGTTTTGGCAATATCGCTGGCATTGAATATGCAAAATTTCTAAAAATTAAAGCTAATTTTGATAGTTTTGGCAAACCAAATCGCAATCAAAAACTGCTTATGCAAAGCTTGGATGATGTGAGAGAATTTTTGCGAGAATATCCAAATACGCAGTATAGACCGCTAATTGAGACTATGCTTGCTAAACTTTCTTTGGCTGAAATCTATCTAAATGAAGAAATCATGGCTCTTTATGAGCGTAAAGGCAAAGAGGGTAGCGCACAAATCTACAAAGAACGCTTAGAACAAAGCGCAGTGGGACAAGATGAGCTTGTAAGACCGACCTTACCTTGGTATATGCGACCTTTCGAGTAAAATCAAAAAATTCAAAGTGCCAATGCTTTGTTGGCACTATTTTAAAAAATTCAAAATTTTAGGTAAATTAAAATGTATTTAGATAAACTAATTCCTGTTTTGGTTGAAGATGATCTTTTTTTATATCCTTTTATGATTACGCCGATATTTTTAACTAGCAGAGCAGATTTAGAAGCTGTTGAATACGCTATAAATAAAGATATTCCAATCTTAGTTTTAAGCAGCAAAAATGACGCAAACACAGGCATTGAAGGCTGCTATGACTACGGTGTTTTGGGCAATATTTTAAGGAAAAGCACGCTGCCTGATGGCAAAATAAAAATACTTTTTCAAGGGCAAAAAAAGGCACGACTAGCTAGCATTAATTCTTCTTCGCCACTTTTGGCACAAGTTGAGGTTATAGAAGCAATTATGCCAAGTAAGCAGCAATGCGATGCTCTTTTTGGCGTTTTAAAAGAAAAAATCAAAGCACTTGGCAAAATTTCTCACGCTTTTGGTGACGATCTGCTTCGCACTATAAGCGATAGTGAAGATTTAGAGCGTGTTTGTGATATCGTCTGCTCAACGCTAAAAATGCGAAAAGAGCTTGCTTATAATCTTTATAAAGAAGAAGATTTAGAAAATAAAGTTATAAAAATCAGTGATTATATAGACAGCGAAATAGAAGCAAATAAACTACAAAAAGAGATAAAAAGCAAGGTTCATAGTAAAATCGACAAAGTAAATAAAGAATATTTTTTAAAAGAGCAGCTAAAAGAGATTCAAAAAGAGCTTGGCACAGACTCAAGCCGTGATGAAGAAATCGAAGAGTATAAAAATCGCTTTGAGAAAAAAAAGAATTTTATGAGCGAAGATGCGCAAAAAGAAATAAAAAAGCAAATCGAGCGCCTTATGCGTATGCATCCAGACGGCTCTGAGGCTAGTATGACGCAAGGATATTTAGACTGGGCGCTTGATGTGCCTTTTGAGCATTTAAGCAAAGAAAAATTAAGCGTAAGTATGGTAGCAGGTCAATTAGACAAAGATCACTATGGATTAAAAAAGCCAAAAGAACGTATTGTAGAATATTTTGGGCTAAGACAGCTTTTAGAGCAGAGAAAATGTAAAAATAAAGAAAACAAGGGCACTATTTTGTGCTTTGTAGGGCCTCCTGGCGTGGGCAAAACCAGCCTTGCAAACTCAATTTCAAAAGCTTTAAAACGAAAATTAGTTCGCATTGCGCTTGGTGGATTAGAGGATGTAAATGAGCTAAGAGGGCACCGCCGCACATATATAGGCGCAATGCCAGGTCGCATTGTTCAAGGGCTAATTGAAGCAAAAGCGATGAATCCTGTTGTTGTGCTTGATGAAATAGACAAGCTTGCACGCTCATATAGAGGCGATCCCACAGCAGTTTTATTAGAAATTTTAGACCCTGAGCAAAACGATAAATTTAGAGATTATTATCTTAATTTTAATATTGATTTAAGCAAGGTGATTTTCATCGCAACTGCTAATGAAACTGCACCAATTCCAGCGCCGCTGCGTGATAGAATGGAGTTTATCCAGTTAAATAGCTACACCCCACAAGAAAAAAATGAGATTTTCAAGCGCTATTTGCTCCCACAAGAGCTTGAAAATCACGGACTAAAAGCTAGTGAAATTAGTATAAATAAAGCAGCTGTGGAGCTAATTATAGAAGAATACACACGTGAAAGTGGTGTGCGAAATCTGCGTAGGCAATTAGCTAATATTTTAAGAAAATCTGCGCTAAAAATCCTAGAAAATAGCGGCAAAATCAGCATTACACCAAAAAATTTAAGCGGGTTTTTGGACAAAAAAGTTTACGAAATAAACACAGCAAACAAAAAAGATATGATAGGCATCGTAAATGGACTAGCTTGGACAAGCGTAGGCGGCGATGTGCTAAAAATCGAAGCTGTAAAAATCAAAGGTAGTGGCAAGCTTGAAATCACCGGTCAACTTGGCGATGTAATGAAAGAAAGTGCACAAATCGCAAGAACGCTAGTAAAAACGCTAATTGATAGTGGTAAAATCAAAATCCCAAAAGAGCTCTTACAAAAAGACAAAGATGGCGTGGATTTAGCTGTTTATGACAGCTATGATTTACACATTCACGTCCCAGAAGGCGCCACGCCAAAAGATGGCCCAAGCGCTGGAATTACAATGAGTACGGCGATTGCTAGTATTTTAAGCGATAAAAGTGTAAAACACGATGTAGCCATGACTGGTGAAATCACACTAAGTGGCGAAGTGCTGCCAATCGGTGGTCTTAAAGAAAAGTTGATTGCTGCTTTTAAGGCAAAAATCAAAACCGCTTTGATTCCGGCTAAAAACTACGAGCGTGATTTGATAGACATCCCAGATGAGGTCAAAAACGGCATGAAAATCTTGCCAGTAAATACCATAAATGATGTGTTAAAATACGCATTAAATAAGTGAATTTTTTAGAATTTTATAAAATTCAGTTTTTGAATTTTTTGAATTTTTTGAATTTTTGGCTTAATTGTAAAAACGGGTGCTAAAAGTGCTATAATATCCCCTTAAATTCATCATTTAAGGGGTATAAAAATATGAGTAAATCTTTGCCTAAATTGTGGTAACAATTTTGTGATAAAAAACGGATTTAATAAAAAGCAAAAGTATAAGTGCAAAGACTATCTTAAAATATTTATGGCTCAAGTAAAACCTACACACTTTCAATTCTGTGTTTCACATACAAAAACCATCCAAACAAAACCCACCAAAAAGCCTAAGAGTATAAAATGCTTACCAAAAACAAGCAATGGCTTGAAAGCAGAGTTTATGAACTTAAAACAAAACTTAGAGTTTATAGTGGATAAAAACTAGAAAATAATGTTTTTATTTCAAATTATTTTAGACTTAAAAATGATGAAAGATAAGGTAAAAAACGAGCACTTTTAGCGCCCGTTTTTTACCATTATACCGAATTTTTTGGTTTTCAACGAGATTGCCACGACCTGCTGCCGCAGATCTTGCGATGACGTACAAAGTGAATTTTATAAAAAACTGAATTTTTTAAAAACTGAATTTTATAAAATTCATTTTGAATTTTATAAAATTCTTTGTGTTTTAAAAGCTAGAATTAGTCGCCGTGCACGTATTTTTTAAGCTCTTTGCCAAATTTTGGGTAGCGCAATTTTTTAATAGCTGAACTCTCAATTTGGCGCACACGCTCACGGGTAATATTTTCAGCCTTGCCGATTTCTTCAAGCGTTAGATCACTTTGATCTTCCATTAGTCCAAAGCGCATTTTTATGACCTCGCGCTCACGTGGATTTAGCTGACTTAATACCTTTTCAATTTGTTCTCTTAAATCGTCTTTTAAAATCTGCTCTAATGGACTTGTAGAGCTTTTATCTTCTACAAAATCGCCGTATTTTCCATCATCTTCGTTTCCAATCGGTGCTTCTAGGCTAATTGGCTCTTTTGTAATTTTTACAACTTGCTTTAATTTATCGATATTTAAACCAATGTCTTTGGCGATTTCTTCCATGCTTGGTTCTGTACCTTTTTCTTGGATATAGCGTTTTGTAAATTTATTTATGCGATTTATCGTCTCTATCATGTGAATAGGAATGCGAATAGTGCGTGCTTGATCGGCGATTGCTCTGCTAATTGCTTGGCGAATCCACCAAGTAGCATAAGTAGAAAATTTATAGCCTTTTTTATACTCAAACTTATCAATAGCCTTCATAAGCCCGATATTTCCTTCTTGAATTAGATCCAAAAATGGCAAGCCACGATTTGTGTAGCGTTTAGCGATGCTTACTACAAGACGTAGATTTGCGCGTGCCATCTTACCTTTTGCGCTATCACTTATGTTTTTGCCACGCTTGATTTGATCAAGCACGATTTTTAGTTCATTTTGGTCTAAATCAAAGCCTGATTTACTAGCTTCTTTTGTGCGAAAAAGCTTTTGGATATCTACATAAGTGCTTACCATCGTAGCCTCTGGCACACGCGCTAAAATGTCTTCTTTGCTTAAAGTCGTAATATCAGCCAAAATCGCTTTGTGATTTTCTCTAAGCTTTTCAGAACATAGATTTAGGCGGTATTCTAGGCTTTGAAGGTCTTTTTTAAAGTCATCGTCGCTTTTAAGTGCTGTTTCTATTGAGCGGACGATTTCATTTATTAGCTTGCTAGTTGGCCCTAAATCAACCAGCTTTTCTTTTAAGATTTTTTTCTTAAAAGCAAGGGCAAGTTTTGCGCTTATATCATCATCGTTTTCTTCTGTAATTTTAGTTTTAGGCATGAATTTTACCCACTCTTTTTTGGCTTTTTCAAGTGCCTTGAAGCTCTCATCTACTTTTTGCGAGCGTTTGTCAATTTTTTTAAGCCTTATGCTTTTTGCTTTATCGTTACTATTTTCTTCTTCATCATAATCCAAATCACTATCTAAATCATCATCTTCGCCTTCATCATCTTCATCAAAACTTCTAAAAAGTTCTTTTACACGTCTTTCACGGTTGATTAGCGCTTCTTTGTAGCTTAAAATAAAATCAATCAAATAAGGCACAGAGCAAAAAGCATCAATAATGGTGTCTTCGCCGATTTCAATTTTTTTGCTAATTTCAACCTCTTCATCTTTTGTAAGCAGCGCTATTTGTCCCATTTCACGCAGGTAAATACGCACAGGCGAGTCTGAGCGTGACCACTCTAGCAAATCAGTTTCACTGCTTAGGTCTAGATCTGCGCCCACATCTGCTGGCTGCATTTTTTTGCGAGAGTTTGACTTTTTTGTTTCTTTTTCTTTGATTTTTGTGGCTT
>CALEHZ010000194.1 GCA_937875715.1 uncultured Campylobacter sp.
TAATCAGTCTTTAAATAGCTGGGATGTAAGTAGCGTGGAGTTTATGTGCTGTATGTTTTTAAAAGCTACTAGTTTTGATAAGAGCCTTGATAGCTGGAATGTAAGCAGGGTAAAAGATTTTGCTTGGATGTTTTTTGGAGCAAAAAGCTTCAAACAATCACTAGAAAACTGGTGCATAAGTAAAGAAGCTAGAACAATATATATGCTAGATACAAAAGGCTTGGGAACACCGCCAGCATATATACTAGAAGGAAGTATATCAAGATAAGCTGATTTAAGTTTTTGCGACTGTTACGAGTCGCAAAACTTAAAGTTAAAGCGAGTTAGCGAATTCTAAAATCTCAGCTTTTAGCTCGCTAGCTAGCCACGCAGGCTCAATCACTCTTATATAAGGCATATAATGATAAATTATCGGCTTTATCTCCATAATGTGCGTGATTTCTATCTCTATTTCTATGGATTTGTCGCTATTTTCGCACATTATCACCTGCGTTGGCAGGGGTCTGCGCTCAAAATACTGCCTAGCCCACTTGTGAATGTGTAAGCGAACAATAAAACTCTCTTTTGGCTCAAACCACACGCTAAAAGCCTTTTTAATGCGAGCCTCCAAGCTCTCATCTACGCAAAAACTCTCATCTAAAATCTTAATATCTTTTAGATTTTTTAAATAAAACTTTTTAAGCTTCTTATCATCAAGCGCAAGCAAATACCAAAAACCATCAAAAAGAGCGATTTTTATAGGTTTTAGCCTAAACTCCATTTTGCGATAAATCACGCTTATAAGGCGCTTTTGCCTTATTGCGTTTTCAATGCTTTTAAAAATTTCTAGCTCCTTTTGGCTAAGCTTTTCAGCATTTATATTTACATAAATAGGATGATTTAGCCCCTCGCTTAAAGAGCGCAAAAGGCTATGAGCTTTATTGTAGAATTCCATTCCAAGATTTTTTGCCAAGGCATCAAGCGTAGCAAGAGTAAGCTGACTCTCATCGCTAGGGTCAAAACTAGTATCCAAGCTCCACAAAGTTCCATTTCGCCTAGCACCATAGCTTGCGCAATACTCTTTTAAATCACGCTGAATAGTGCGTGGCACGACCCCAAGCCTACTAGCAATTTGTGTAACGCTCAAAGGCTCTTTGGCGATAAGTTTCATTATTTCATTGATACGAGAGAAACGCTCATTTTCATCTCTATTTATTTTTGGCATTTTTAGCTCTTTATTTTTTGCTAATTATAGCCAAAATTTTAAAAATTGCGACAAATATAGTTCGCATTTTTAATCTAGAATTCCATAGATTTTATTTTTAGGAGGTGTAAAAAATAGTGGAATTCCAAAATACCAAGCATAGGTTTAAAATCTAAAATTCTAGATTTTTTTTAGTTAAATTTTTAATTTTTAAAGGATGAAAAATGTCAATAGCAACAGTATCAGTTAGAGGCGATTTTGCCTATGTATATGATGAGGGCGGTCGCACGATTTGCTCTGTGCCTTTGGCTGGCGGTAGCTTGCAAGGATACACTAACAGCAGTTTATCTATAAAAAGAGGTGCTTTTATCTATATACACGATGAAAGAGGACGAAATATAAAAACAATCCCAGCCTAAGCGTATAATGTAGAGTTTTGGCTAAGTATTTTACTTAGCCAAAGGGAATTATTGATTTTTTTGATTTAATGCTTCATTTATTTTTTTTAATTCATCTTTAAAATTATCAATTGTGTTTTTTATTTTTTTAGCATAATTTTCAGTACCATTTTGTATATATTCTTGGATAAAATCTCGTGGGGTTTTCTTTTCAAAACTATTTTCCAAATACCAGTTATAATAACATAATTTTACATTTGACAAGTTTTTTAAATCGGTTTCATCACTATCTTTTAAAAAGCCATACAATATTTCATTTGTTTTTCTTTCTACAACAAATCTAACATATTTTGAGTTTTCTTGTGGTTTCATTTCAATAACACAAGTATTTTTGTCTTTAAATTTTTCAAATTTTATGTTTTTTATTTCTTCTTTTAAAATTTCAAAAACTTCTTCTAAAAAGTCATTTATCCAATCTTTTTCTACATTTTTAAACTCATCATATATAGTCGCACAAAGTTCATAGTTATTTTTGATTTGTTCTTTTACTTTATCATTTGCCATTTTTTCTTCCCCTTTTGTTAGATTTTTTACTGCTTTTTCGTATTGCGTGATTATTACATTTAAATCGGTTAAATTTATAATTTCAGCTTTTATCACATTTAACCAATTTAAAATTTCATTTTCATAAGTGATATGTTTATATATTACACTTATTCCACCATAATCTTTCTCTGTTATTAAACAATCTTTTTCAATTGTTTTAATTCCACCTAGTTTTTCAATGTCAGAAGATTTAGGTGTGAGATACAAAACAAGAATTCTATCTTTTAAATCTTGTTCTTTTACACTTTTTTCTATTTTATCTGCGATAATTTGTATATATCTTGCTACTTGATTATCGTGGTCGCTAGTCCATAGCTTATTTTCTATTATTATGTGCTTATTGCCATCAGTGATATAAATATCAATGTTATTGCTTTCTCTACACACTTGTGTATTTGAAATATCAAGCCCAAAATCATCTATACCGCACACTTCTATAAAATTATTTAAAAACAAATCACCTTGATAATGTAAGCCCTTAGGGTCAAGCAAAGATGCTATAAACTTTGAGTGTTTAACTTCTTTTGTCTCTAAGACATCAAATACATTATAATCATGAATTCCACGAGCTCTACGCTCTTTTACCTTATTTTCATATTCTCTATAAGCCTTTTCAAACTCAGCAAAAAACTTTTGATATTGTTCTGGTGTGAATTCAGCCATTTTAACCCCCTAAAAGATTTGTAATTTTAGCATAATTTTTTGTAATTACGGCTTATCCATAGCTGAGCCCATAAACATTTCTTCGCAATTTTCAATTTTCGTTAAATCCCATTTATCTATTGATTGCTTAAATCTCTGACAACCAAAAAACATAAAATTCATATTTTTAGCTGAAAATAGATTCCAATCTTCTAGTGGCTGATTAAAAGAGTCGCAATTTTCAAACATTTGCTCAAAATTTTGGACTCTCATAGTATTCCACTTTCCAAGTGGCTGATTAAACAAACAACAATGACTAAACATTTTATTCATATATCTAACTTTACTAACATCCCAATCATTTAAGGGCTGATTAAATATCACGCATCCACTAAACATACCACTCATATCATCCACATTGCTAACATTCCAATTATTAAGTGGCTGATTAAACATAAAGCATTTATAAAACATATCACCCATATTGGTTACATTACTAACATTCCAATTATTAAGTGGCTGATTAAAACGAAAACAAGATGAAAACATACATATCATCCTATCCACTTTACTCACATTCCAACTATTTAGTGGTTGATTGAAATGATGACATTCTTGAAATGCAAACGAAAAATTTGTTACATTTGATACATCCCAATCGCAAAGTGGCTGATTAAATTCAAAGCATCTTTGAAAAATAGCTTTCATATTTTTAACATTAGAAGTATTCCATTTATTTAAAGGCTGATTAAAATTTTCACAACAAGAAAACATATTTTTCATATTTTCTACATTGCTTACATTCCAATTTTCAAGTGGTTCATTAAAGTAAATACAACCAGCAAACATTCCTTCCATATTTACCACATTACTCACATCCCAGCTCTCAATACCACTAAAATCTTTGCGATCATTCTTTTTGTTTGTTGCATCATCATAAAAACTAAATAAAAAACTCATATCCGTAATTTTGCTAGTATCAATATCACCTAAAAATACATCTTTTTCCATCACAAGCTCTAATAATTCTCTTTTTGTTTCTGGTATATATTTCATTTTTTACTCCTTTGAATTTTTTGGAATTATAGCTAAAAAAATACGAATGATTATTGTCGTTTTTTATAGTTAGAATTTCAAAAATAAAAAAAGATAAAATTATGTCGTTTTAAAAGTGGCATAAATATCTGTAATTTTGGCTAAAAAAAATATTTTTACAAGCACTGTGATAGCCTGGAAAACATACCTAGTTGGCATAAAGGATAAGAATATTTAGAATTCTAGAATTCTTACAAAATAGTTGTGTTAGAGATTATAGCGATTTTGCGGTTTTATATATAAAAATTGCTATAATTTTGAAAGCCAAAAATAAATTATGAAAGGATAAAAAATGGCAAAGTATAAGCCAAAAACAAAAGATGAGCTTCAAGAGCTTATAAAGGACAATAGTATAAATCTAGGCGATATAGATGTATCCAAAATAACTGAAATGAGTTATCTTTTTAAAGACTTGGGTCGTGTAGATTTTTCAGGTATTGAAAAATGGAATGTTAGTAATGTAACCGATATGAGCGGTATGTTTAGTGAGTGTTATAGTTTTAATCAACCATTAGAAAAA
>CALEHZ010000195.1 GCA_937875715.1 uncultured Campylobacter sp.
ATGCCATTATTTATCTCGCCAAGCCCAAGCTCGCGAGCAGAGCATAGCATTCCACAGCTCTCCACACCACGAAGTTTGGCTTTTTTTATAGTAATTTCGCCGATTTTCGCACCCTCTAAGGCGCAAGCCACCATCTGCCCCTCTGCTACATTTGGCGCACCACAGACAATTTGTAAAATCTCGCCAGCACCAGCATCCACCTTACAAACATGTAAATGGTCGCTATTTTCGTGTTCTACACATTCAAGCACCTTTGCTACCACTACGCCTTTTGGCACCTCTTTATGCTCGCAGCTATCTACTTCAAGCCCAATTTCATTTAGTGCTACGCAAATTTCATCAACTGATTTTGCGCTTAAATCTATCCATTCATTTAACCAATTTTTACTTATTTTCATTTAAACTGCTCCAAAAGGCGTAAATCGCCCTCAAATAGACTTCTTAAATCAGGAATTCTATGAACTAACATAGCAAGGCGCTCCACGCCAAGCCCAAAAGCATAGCCTGAAACATCTTTATATCCCACAGCCTTAAATACATTTTCATCTACAATTCCGCTTCCTAGCACTTCTAGCCAGCCAGTTTGTTTACAGACCCTGCAGCCAGATCCACCACAGAAAATACAGCTTATATCAACCTCTGTGCTTGGTTCGGTAAATGGGAAAAATGACGGACGAAAACGCACTTTTACATCACCAAACATATAAATCAAGAAATTTTCTAAAATATCTTTTAAATTAGCAAAAGAAATCTTGTCTTTTTCATCAACCACTAGTCCTTCTACCTGATGAAACATCGGCGTATGCGTAAGATCTAAATCACGCCTAAAAACCGAACCAGGCGCTATCATACGAATCGGCGGTTTGTTATTTTGCATCGTGCGGATTTGAACAGGGCTTGTATGCGTGCGAAGTAGGCGCATGTCGTTTAGATAAAAAGTATCTTGCATGTCTCTTGCTGGGTGATATTTTGGTAGATTTAGAGCTTCAAAGTTATGAAAGTCATCTTCTATCAGTGGGCCGCTCTCCACACTGAAATTTTGCGCTACGAAATAATCAATTATCTTATCCATCGTAGCCATCACAGGATGCAGCGCACCACAAGAACAGCTTTGTTCAAAAAGACTTACATCCACAGCATCTTTTTTCAAAAGCAAGGCACTTTGCTTTTCTTCAAGCTCTGTTTTTTTGGCAGCTATTAAAGCACTTAGCTCATCACGCATTTTGTTTAAATTCTCAGCAAATGCCTTTTTTTCGTCTCCGCTAAGCTCTTTAAGCTTTGCAAAACCCTCTGTTATCACGCCTTTTTTGCCAAGCAGCGACAAACGCACACTCTCAAGCTCATTTAAGCTTGTAGCTTTTAAAATTTCGTCTTTATACTTTTGCAAATTTTTACCTTTTAGAAAAATTTTTTTAAGGCGAAATTTTAGCTAAAAAACTTAAAATTCCTATAAAATTTAGTTATAATTGCGAAATTTTTTAAAAAGGATGTTAAATGGATTGTATTTTTTGTAAAATCGCAAATGGTGAAATTCCAAGCAATAAAGTGCTTGAAAATGATGAATTTTTGGCATTTCACGATATAAACCCAAAGGCGCCTGTGCATGTGCTAATTATCCCAAAAAAACATATTGAAAACTTCAATGAAATTGATGAAAAAACCGCACTTGGCATCATAAAATTCACCCAAGAAGTAGCGATCGCAACTGGTGTGGATAAGAATGGATATAGAGTTATCACAAACTGCGGTAAAAACGGCGGCCAAGAAGTGATGCATTTACACTTTCACTTACTAGGCGGCAAAAAACTGCCTTGGCTAAATTACGATGAAATCGTAGATCCAAAAAGCACGATGTAAGTTTAGAAAATTCAGCTTTGAATTTTCTAAAAATGTTTTGAATTTTCTGAATTTTCTGGATTTTTAGAAAATTCAGCTTTGAATTTTCTGGATTTTCTAAACTGCAGCGAGTTTGAATTTTCTGAAAATGTTTTGAATTTTCTGAATTTCTGGATTTTTAGAAAATTCAGCTTTGAATTTTCTGGATTTTCTAAACTGCAGCGAGTTTGAATTTTCTGAAAATGTTTTGAATTTTCTGAATTTCTGGATTTTTAGAAAATTCAGCTTTGAATTTTCTGGATTTTCTAAACTGCAG
>CALEHZ010000196.1 GCA_937875715.1 uncultured Campylobacter sp.
CTGGTAGGGAACATTTAGAGGAGCTGGACTTTAAATTCTAGAATTTACGCCTCGCACTATGCTTTGGCTTATATGGTTTTTTGTCATTGCTTGACGGCTTGTCATTGCGAGGATCGCGAAAGCAAATCGTGGCAATCTAGAATTTAAACTTTTGAAATTCTAGAATTTAAAAAAATCTATCAAAAAGGAGAAAAAATGAAAAAATTAGTGGCTTTATTTTGCGTAGTGGTGGCTAGTGCTTTTGGCGCTAGTGAGCTTGGCGAAAAATATCTAAAAGAAAAAGACTACCAAAAGGCTTGGGATTTTTATCAAAAAGCCTGTGATGGTGGGGATTTAGGCAGTTGCGTTCGCCTTGGCGAGATTTACTTTGAGGGCTTGGGCATTAAAGGCTCACACGCAAAGGCAGATGAAAAAGCCCAAATGCTTTTTAGCAAGGCTTGTGAGGCTGGGGAGATGAGAGGCTGTGTGGGGCTAGGTCAGCTCTATTACTATAAAAGAGGCGCAAAAGACAATGAAAAATACGCCCCAGAGCTTTTTAGCAAGGCTTGTGAGGCTGGGGATTTGGATGGTTGTGCTTGGCTAGGGATTGCTTACGCAGCAGGTAGTGGCGTGCCAAAGGATGAAAAAAGAGCCTTTGAGCTATATAACAAAGCTTGTGATGGTGGGCTTATGAAGTGGTGCGATTATCTAGCTAATCAGTATTATAACGGCACAGGGGCGATACAAAAAGATAGAAAAAAAATGATAGAGCTAAAAACTAAGGCTTGTGATGGCGGATTTGCCGAGGCTTGCGACTGGCTGGCTAGTGCCTACGAGTACGGCAATGACGTGCCAAAGGATGAAAAAAGAGCCTTAGATCTTTATAACAAAGCTTGTGATGAGGGCTGGGCTTATGCGTGCTCACGCCTTGGGTTTATTTATAAAAATGGCGAATTTGGGCTAAGCAAAGATATTGAAAAATCAATGCTTTTTTATACCAAAGCTTGCGAGGGCGATGACTTTGATGGCTGTTATGCGCTTGGGCTTATTTATGAGGAGCAAAACGAGAGCAAAAAAGCAAGAGAGCTTTTTGGCAAGGTGTGCGATAATGGCGAAGACTACGCTTGTGAAAAACTTGGCAAATAAATTTAGAATTCCAAAATAAATTTTTTGGAATTCTAAACTTTAAAATTTAAAAAAAGGAGAAAAAATGAAAAAAAGCATTTTGGCTTTATGTTGCTTGGTGGCGTTTAGTGCTAGTGCTTTTGGGGCTAGTGATGTAGAGCTTGGCAAAAAAACTGATGATTTTGATAAAATAGAAGCTTTTTATAAAAAAGCTTGTGATAGTG
>CALEHZ010000197.1 GCA_937875715.1 uncultured Campylobacter sp.
TAATAAATCAAAGAAAAGGTAAAACTAAAAGTGCTATTATAGTTTCAAGCGGGCCAAGTTTAAATAAACAGCTCCCACTTTTAAAGCAAATCCAAAATAATGCCACTATAATATGCGCTGATTCAAGCTATGCTATTTTAAAAAAGCATGGAATTAAACCAGATTTTGTAACCTCAATAGAAAGAGAAGCAAGAACAAGCGAAACTTTTAATAGCCCAGTGAGTGATTTTGATGATAATATAATTTTTATGTGTGCTACGCTTACGCATGATAATACTATTAAATATTTGAATGGCAGAAAGATAGCACTTACTTTTAGACCACTTACTTTTGAGCGTGGATTTAAGGATAATGATTTTGGCTATATAGGCTCTTATATGTCTTGTGCACATTTGGCTTTTGAATTAGCCCAAAGCTTAGAACACGAAAAAATCATCTTTATAGGGCAAGATTTAGCTTATGGCGATGATATGTCTACTCATAGCAAAGATTTTTTATACGGCTCAGTTGATGAAGAAGTGCTAAAAAATGAAACAGCACAAAGCGAGTATGTCCCAGCTTATGGCGGTAATGGAGTGGTAAAGACTTGGCACATTTGGGATTTATTTAGAAAGCAGTTTGAAATACTAATAAGAGGCGCTAAAAATATAGAAATTTATAATAGCACCCAAGGTGGCGCTAGAATAGTTGGAAGCATAGAAAAACCATTTAAAGAATTAGTAGAAATTATTTTAACTGAAAGCAAACCTGCTTTTAGAGCCCCAAAGCCTTTTGATGATAAAATAATAAAGCAAAAATTAAATAAATACAAAAAATTCATAAATGAAATTTTAAATTACGGAAAAAATTTACAAAAAGAAATTGAAGCTTTGTTTTTAGAATTAACAAGTGTTTTAGAAAACAAAAATTACGACAAGCTTAAAGAAATTCTTTCAAAAATAGATAAAATCGATAAAAAGCTAGAAAGCAAGGAATTTGAAAAATCTTATTATAATGTAACTGTTAGCCTAATAGAAAATAGCAAAATAGAATTTACTAAAATTATGTCTAATGCTATTAAAAATGACGAAGAAGAACAAAGAAAAATGCTTGAAATGGCAAATGCTAGAAAGAACTGGCTCTTTGCCTTAGCTGGCATGATAAATGCAACAAGAGAAAATATCATAAACTCATCAAAAGAGTGGTTTAAAAAATAAAAAAGGACAAAAATGACTCCGGCGCAAATAAAAGTTTTACGCACAGCTAGTGTTTTAAAAGAGCTTATCCCCCAAGCCCTAAGCACGCTTGATGATGCAATGCTAAAAGGGCTTTGTGTAACCGATGTAGAGTGTAAAAAAGGTCGCTATGACGCCTTTGTGTATTTGGATAAAATGATGTTTGATGAGCGTGAGCAAGCTTATATTTTAAAGCATTTAAAGCAAATCTCACCGCTATTAGAAAATTTCATCATGGAAACTGAGGGTTGGTATCGCTCACCTAAACTTCACTTTAAATTTGATGATAGCTTAGAGCGCCAAAATGCGATGGATGCGCTCTTTGCTAAGGTTGAAAATGAGCTAAAAACTGGTAAAAAGGCAAAAAATGATTGAACTAGAAAAATTACTAAATGATGCAGGTGTAGAGCTCTATGACACCGAGCTTGCCAGCGAAAATGGTCGTGCGATTTACAGGGTTTATATTACAAAAAAAGGTGCTCAAATCAGCCTAGATGATTGCGAAAAAGTAAGTCGCATTTTAAGCCCTATTTATGATGTAATGCCGCCTATTTCAAGCGATAAATGGTTTTTAGAGGTTTCAAGCCCAGGACTTGAGCGAAAACTCTCTAAAATAGAGCATTTTAGCAAAAGCATAGGCGAAAAAGTAAAAATCACTCTAAGCGATAAAAGCGTGATAATCGGACAAATCAAAGCCGTAAATGATGAAATAATTACTATTTTGGCAGAAGATGGTGAAGAAAAGGCTGAATTTTCTAACATCAAAAAAGCTCACACTTTTGTAGAATGGTAGATTTTTTTAAGTTTTTATAAAATTCAGCTTTTGAATTTTTTGGACTTTATTAACTGCAGGCAAAGTGAATTTTATAAAATTCATAAAATTCATGGCTGAATTTTATAAAATTTCA
>CALEHZ010000198.1 GCA_937875715.1 uncultured Campylobacter sp.
AACTAGCCTGAAAGTATCCACAAATCCAGCATCCACAAGCTCATCCATCCACGCACGCTCAATAGGCAAAAAGCCGCTTACATCCTCATTTTGCTTTGGGCGAGCAAGGTCAATTTCTTTGTGCGCAGTATTTACATCACCGCAGAAAATCACGCTTTTACCGCCCTTTACAAGCTCTTTTATATGCTTTAAAAATAGTTCATAAAAACGCATTTTATAGGCAAGTCGCTCATCGCCACTTTGCCCGTTTGGAAAATAAATGTTAAAAAGATGCGTATTGCCTAGCACATGCTCTATCACGCGTCCTTCATCATCATCGCAAAAACGAGAGTTAAAAATCTCACTTTTAAAGTTTGAAAGTGTCGCCACGCCTGAATATCCTGCTCTTTTAGCAGCATTTACATAAATATTTTTAAAGCCAAGTTCGCTAAACTCTTTTGGCAGTTGTTCAGGTTTAGCCTTAACTTCTTGAAAACCGATAAAATCAGGCTTTGCCTCTTTTATCCATTCTAATGCGCCCTTGCTAGCACACGCTCTTGCGCCATTTACATTCCACGAAATTAACTTCATTTTCATCCTTTTAATCTAGCAAAAAACTATAATTTATAAAATTCATCTTTTAATTTATTTTTTAAAGACTGGGCTAAAAGCTCTTTATTTTGTTCTTTTAGATACTCATCTACACGCAGCATTACAGCAGCGATTTTTTGTGAAAAGATGCCTTTTTGGCTATTTACATTCATGCTTTTTATGTGTTTGATTTCACGGATAAAATCATCTATTTTTTCATCAAAACTTTCATCATCGCATTTGATTTTAGCAAGTTCTAGCGTGATAAAATCGCAGAATTTTATGTAGCTATTATTTGCTTCTTTTTTGTTTTCTTGATTGATTTCATCGCTGATTTTTTGGATATTTAAAAACACAAGCGAACCCACTAAAAGCACGCCAGTTAGCATCAAAAAAAGATCGCTACTATCCATTTTTTCTCTCCTTTTTATGATTTAGACTAGCAATTATATTTATTGCCAAACCTATCCAAATAAGCCCAAAGCTTGTAAGCTTAAGCATTCCAAGCGGTTCATTATACAAAAAAATCGCTACTAAAAAGCTTATAGATGGACTTAAATATTGAAAAAATCCAAGCGTAGAAAGCTTTAGCCTAAGGGCTGCAGCGTTAAAGCAAAGTAGCGGTAAAATCGTAACAAAGCCACTAAATGCTAGTAAAAAACCGGTGCTATCAATGGCTAATTTTGCGCTGCCAATTTGCCATAAATATAATAAATAAATAAACGCAAAAGGCAGTGTGAGCGTAGTTTCAATAAAAAGTCCGTGAATGCTAGGCACACGAACTTTTTTGCGAATCAGCCCATAAAATGCAAAGCTTGCTGGCAAAAGCAGTGAGATAAAAGGCAAACTGCCAAGGTCGTAGATTTGCACGCCAATTGCCACTAATACAATTAAAAGTGAGATTTTGCTTGCCATGCTTAATTTCTCACGCAAAAAAATCCAGCCTAAAAGTATGCTAAAAAGTGGATTTATAAAGTATCCCAAGCTGGTTTCTAAAATCTGTCCACGCTCCACAGCCCAGATAAAAACACCCCAATTTATGCTGATTAAAGCACCGCTCATTAGAAGATTTAAAGCTACTTTTTTAATTTTTAGCAGCCTGATTACTTGCTTTAATTTACGCCCAAAATAAAGCAGAAAAAATAAAATTATCGCTGACCATACGATGCGGTGAGCTAAAACCTGCACAGCACCTACATGATCAAGAAATTTAAAATAAATAGGGAAAACTCCCCACATAAAAAATGTAGCTAGTGCTAAAAAGTAGCCTAGGTTTTCGTTTTTTGATATTTTCATTATTTGGCTTGCTTAATGTATGAAATAATGTAGTTTGCACCTGAAAGCAAGGTAAGAGCTACTGCTACCCAAAGCAAAATATCAGCTAAATTACAGCCCCAGCTCCACTCCATCGTAAGAAAGCCCACGGCTATCATTTGAAAGGCGGTTTTTAATTTGCCAGAAAAACTAGCTTTAACGCTGATGTTTTCGCTAGCTAGCACCACACGAAAACCTGTGATAAAAAACTCACGCACAAGTATGATATAAACAGCCCAAACATTTGCCCTATCAATCATCGCAAGCCCCAAAAATGCGCCAAGGATTAGCATTTTATCTGCTAGCGGGTCTAAAATCTCGCCAAGCTTAGTTCGCTGATCCCACGCCCTAGCGATATATCCATCAAAAAAATCGCTTATACTAGCTACGGTAAAAACAAGCGCAGCAAAGTAGTTTAGCCACGATATAGCCCCAGCATCATCTGTGCTTTTTGTTTGAAGCAGCAAAAACAAAAATAAAGGCGCAAGCAATATCCTAAAACTTGCTATTGCGTTTGGTAAATTAAGGTTTTTCATCTCTTTTTTTAGTTTATCAAATAACTTTTCACTTAGGAATTCTAGAATTCCCTAGCAAATACACCAAAAACACTTTTTATAAGGAGAAAAAAAATGAAAATAGTTGACATGGTATGTGCACCCGGACGCACAGGTTTTTTCTTTGACGATCAGAAGGCAATAAAGGCCGGCGCAAAGTCAAACGGCGCTGCTTATGAAGGCGCTCCCGTAACTCCCGGCTTCAAAAAGATCCGTCAGGCAGGTGAAAGCATCTCGGTCCTTTTAGTACTTGAGGACGGACAGGTCGCATGGGGCGACTGCGCGGCAGTTCAGTATTCAGGTGCCGGCGGACGCGATCCCCTCTTCCTTGCAGAGGACTTCATCCCCGTTATCGAAAAGTATATTAAGCCCGTTATCGTTGGTAAGGAGGCAGACAACTTCCGTGAGCTTGCAAAGGAAATGGAATCTATCCTTGTTGACGGAAAGAAGCTCCACACCGCTATCCGTTACGGTGTTTCACAGGCTCTCCTTGACGCAGTTGCAAAGGCGCACAAGTGCATGATCTGCGAAGAGGTTGCAGCTGAATACGGCACAACCGTAGCTACAAAGATGGTTCCCATCTTCACACAGTCAGGTGACAACCGTTACGAGAACTCTGATAAGATGATCATGAAGGGCGCTCAGATCCTTCCGCACGCTCTTATCAATAACGTTGAGACAAAGCTCGGCAAGGACGGCCACATCCTTAAGGAATACGTTGCATGGCTCCGTGACAGGATCATCGAGCTCCGTGCAGATGATGACTACATGCCCGTTATGCACATCGACGTTTACGGCACCATCGGACAGGCCTTCGGTGATGACAACTTCGTAAAGATGGCTGACTACATTGCAGAACTTGAGGAAACCGCAAAGCCCTTCAAGCTCCGCATTGAGGGACCGATGGACGCAGGCGAAAGAGAAAAGCAGATGCTCTGCTTAAAGGGACTCCGTGAAGAGATGGACAAGAGAGGAATCAATGTTGAGCTTGTAGCAGATGAGTGGTGCAACACTCTTGAGGACGTTATCTACTTCTGCGACAACAAGGCCGGCCACATGGCACAGATCAAGACTCCCGACCTCGGCGGCATCAACAACACTGTAGAAGCCGTGCTGT
>CALEHZ010000199.1 GCA_937875715.1 uncultured Campylobacter sp.
GTAAAAATGAATAAACTTAAATTTTTTACTTTGATCGTGGCTTTGTTTATGCTTGGCTGCGATCAGCCAAATACTCCAAATAGTGTTACAATCGGTGCTTTAAACAAAACTAGTGATGAGGCTGTTTTAGACGAAAATGACAAAAATCAAATAGCAGCTTTTGATAAGGCTTGTGAAGCCGATAAAAACACGCACGCTTGTATGAGCGTGGCAAATATGCTATTTCAGAAAAAACAATACAGCGAGGCTGCAGCTGCATATGATCAAATCTGCTCTGGGCTCCAGCACATTCCAGCTTGCTTGCAGCTAGCAAAGATGTTTGAAGATGGTCTTGGCGTGTCTAAAAATAGTGCTATTGCCAAAGACATTTACGAAAAAGCTTGCTATAGTGGCGATAAGGCGAGCTGCTTGCGCATGAAATAATCTAGCAAAAAGTTTAAAAAATTCACCCACAGAACTAGCTAAGCAAAGTCTGAGTGAAGTAAAAAATTCATCTTTTAGAAAATTCACTAAGCTAGCGAAGTAAAATATTTTATAAAATTCAGCCTTGAATTTTATAAAAAATATAATAAACAATACAAAATTTAGCTAAAATTATGCCAAAAAAGGATAAGTGATGAAAAAGCGCAGACCAGCACACAAAAGCCTAAGCATAAAAGATGCCATTTTAGGAATCATCGCAGTAGCTTTGGTGGCTCACTTTGCACCAAAGATTTTTGGAGATGCTAAAGACGAGCTTGTGAGTATGAATGCAGTTTCTGATATGCAAATGGCTTTTAGAAATGTAAAGCAGTTTGCAGTCGCACATAGCGGTAGCATTAAAAAAGACGAAGAAGAGCTTTTTTGGCAGGGCACAGCATTAAATAGCAAGCCTTGGTGGGCTAGCTGCTTTCACCTAGCGCTAAATTCGGCTGATCAAAGCTATATCAAAATCACGCAAAATCAGGCTTTAAAAAACGAAGAAGAGCTCAAAAAATGTAGCGAACTCTACGCAGAACCTCAAATTCAAAGATGGTTAAAAGACCAAAAAATCTACTTTTAAAAAGTAGATTTAATTAGTGGCGTCACTATAATAACCACCCATTAAATCATCATTTAATGAGTAAAATAAAGTAAATTTTTGCTCTTTTTTAATTAAAAAAAATTTACAAAAGTTAAAAATTAAAGATTTAAATCTAAAAATTATTTTAAAAAATTCACTTAATTTTGGCTTTAAAAAATTCAAAATATTCAAAAATAAATTTTAAAAATCTGCTATAATTTTAAAAAATTCAAAGGAGAAAAAATGAAAAAAATCGTTTTAGTTGTGCTTATGGCGTTTGGAGCTGTAAGTTTAGCTCTAAGCAAGCAAGAATGTATCAATAAATGTAACAGCTACAAATATGTAGAACAAAGACAAGAGTGCCTTTTTACGCAATGTGACATCAAAACACCAATTATGGAAGAACAAGAAAAAAAAGATTATTATAAATATCGCAAAGAATAGTCTAAAAATAATTTATAAAGCTTAGAAAATTCAAATTTAAATAAAAGAGAAAAAATGAAAAAATTACTGCTAGCTGCGCTGTTTTTAGCCTTTAGCTTGGCTGGGGCAGAAGATAGCAAAAACGAGGAAATCATCAAAGCCCTAGAAGTCTTACAAAAAGGCAAATGGGTGGATTTAACCCACGCAGTACATGAGGAAATTCCACGCTTTGGCACATTTTCAAAACTTCAAAAAAATGAGCTTTATAATGTTAAAAATGATGGCTTTTTTGTGTATAAAAGCACCTTTGTCACGCAGTATGGCACACATATAGATGCACCAATTCACTTTGTAGAAAATAAAAGAAGCTTAGAGCAAATTGAGCTAAAAGAGCTTGTTTTGCCGCTTGTAGTGATAAATAAAGAAAAAGAGGTGGAAAAAAACCCAGATTTTATTCTAAGCAAAAAAGATATTTTAGAGTGGGAAAAAATCAACGGGCAAATCCCAAAGGATAGCTTTGTAGCGTTTGCAAGCGGCTGGAGCAAAAGATGGGGCAAAATGGATTTTAACAATAAAGACTCTAAAGGTGTGCCGCACACGCCTGGCTGGAGCGTAGAGGCACTTGAATATGTGCTAAATGAGCGTGGAGCGATGGCTATTGGGCATGAGACATTTAACACCGATGCTAGCAAAGATGAGATAAAAAATAAGTTTTTAGTAGCTGAAAAGTTCGTGCTAGCGCAGGATAAATACCAGCTTGAACTGCTTAATAATCTTACAAGCTTGCCAGCAAAGGGCGGAATCATCATCATCGGTGTGCCAAAGTTTGCTGGCTATCCTGGATTTCCTGTGCGTGCCTTTGCGATAGTTCCGCAGTAGGATATTTTAAAGCTTTGAATTTTTTAGAAAATTCAAAGCCCAATTTTTTAAGCACTGGCGATGTTTTCTCGCTTGTTTTAAAATAAAAAATCCTACAAGCCTAAAATTTAAGGCTGAATTTTATAAATTTCAAAGCTCTTTGAAAAATTCACGCATTTTTTCTAGCACAAAATCAGGCTTTAAGTCCTCCATGCACTTATGATGCACCAGCGGACAAACACGCTTCATACACGGCTGGCAAGGCAAATCAAGATGTAAAATCAAAGCATTTTTTTTATAAAACGGCGCAGTTTCTATAAAATTCGTAGGACCAAAAATGGCAGCTAGTGGCACTTTAAAAGCGCTTGCGATGTGCATGGGACCGCTATCGTTTGTGACAAATAAGCTAAGTGCGGCGATATTTTGGGCAAGCTCATTTATGCTGGTTTTAGCACAAAGATTTGTATGTTTTATGCTATTTTGGCTCAAAATTGTTGAAATCTGAGCACAGATTTGCTCTTCATTTTTGCTACCAAAGATGATTATATCATATTTATTAGCCAGCTTACTAGCAAGCGTGGCAAAATACTCGCCGCTCCAGCGCTTAGCACTTCCATAGCTAGCACCTGGATTTATCCCAAGTGTAGGACGGGCGAAATTTAGCGGCAAAAAGTGAAGTTTTGGCTCTTTTGTTAGCTCTTTTAAGCCAAGATTAATATTTATAAAATTCAAATATTTTTCTACTTGATGAGTGCTATTTTTGTAATATTTAAAGCAAAATTTTTGCCTTGCCTTTAGACAAAAAAGCAAAAACTTACTAGCAAAATGCGAGCGAAAAGAAAGCGCTATATCAAAGTGCTCTAAAGAGCGTGCTACACGCATTAAATTAAGCAAACGAAAGCCTGATTTTTTGCTAGAATCTTTTATAAAATTCACACAATTTGGCTGATTTTTAAAAAGCTCTAAGCAGGTTTTGTTACCAAAAAGTGTAATTTTTGCATCCAAAAAATTTAGGCTCAAATTCTCTATTGCAGCTGAGCTCATCACGCTATCGCCTAGCCAAGTAGGCAATTCAATAAACACCTTCATAAATACGCTCTAATCAGCTCTGCCGTTTCTTTGGCATTATTTTCTAGGCTGAATTTTTTAGATTTTTCTCTATTTTTTAGCGCAATCTCTTCTAAAAGGCTTGAATTTTCTAAAAGAGTGTTTAAAATTTCGCTTGCGTGCTGGCTACTTTTTGCTACGAAATTTTCATCTATTAGCTCACTTACGCCACAGTTTGCGCTAGTAATTACAGCATTTTGATAGCTCATGGCTTCAAGTGGGGCTAATCCAAAAGGCTCATAAGTGGCTAAAAGCACGAAAATATCGCTAGCTTCAAAGAATTTTTTAGCATCTTGTACACCCACAAAATACGCATTTACACCAAGATTTTTGGCTAGATTTTTATAAAATTCACTTTTTTTATCTTTGCCCACAAATACCGCATTATAGGGCTTTTTAAGCTCTTTTAGCGCTAAAATAATCTTATCTACACCCTTTCTTTTAAAGCCGCTGCCAACATACAAAATAAGTGGCAAGGCACTATCGATTTTAAGCTTTTCGCAAAGCTCTTTTTTTGCCCTTATTTTGTCTAAATTTTTAGGAAATTCCACGCCATTATAAAGCACTTTAATTTTACTCTCATCCACGCCGTAGCACGATATAATCTGCCTTTTAACCATTTGTGAGATTGCGATTATACATTTTGCATTTTCAAAGCATTTTTTTTCTAAAAAAGGATGTACAAAATTCAAAGGATTTAAAAACCATAATTTCTTAGTATTTCGGTATATTTTATGAACTCCATCATCTGTTCGCACGATATCAGCGCTATCTATGCGTGCTAGGCTAAAATATAGCTCATCACTATGTTTTTGTGCTCTTGCTTGAGCGTTAAAGCGAAGAGCTTTTAGCCACGAAGCACCTTTTTGCCTGCCTTCGTAGCCACGCACACTGCCGCTAAGTCCAAGCTTTTCAAGGCTTGTTTTAAGCCACTTTAAATAAAGCTCAGCACCGCCGTGAGCGTCTGGATTTTCTCTTAAAAATACTAATTTTTTCATGCTTTTTCTTTCTTAAAATTTAATCCCAAAGCAAAGATAAATAGCGTTAAAAGCAGGTTTTCGCTGTGAAAGGTAAGCTCTACAATGGAAGCAATATTGCTAAAAATCACTACAAGTAACGCACATCCTGCTAAGCACGATTTTTTGTAGTTCCTAGCGAATTTTATAAAAGCGCAAATTTCAAAAGAAATATAAGCAAGCGTGGTAAAAATCCCAGTTGTTGCTAGCAGATTAAGCACGACATTATGGGCGTGCGGTGCGTGCGGTTCGGGCGAGTTTGGAAAATAAATTGAATTATCGATTTTTATAAAATTCTCGCCACCAATGCCAAAAAATGGATTATCCAGCCAAGCATAAAAAGCTGCGACAAAAAAGTTGATTCTAGTGCCTAAAAAAGTGCTACCAAGGCTCATTTTATATGAGATTCTCTCATGTGGTAGCAGCGTAAGCACAAAGGTAAAAAGCGCCAAAACGCCTAAAATAGCAGCGCAAATGAGTAAATCTTTTTTTTGCAGTTTAAGGTCAAAAATCACAAATAAAGAAAGCAAAAAAAGTAATGGAAGCAAATATATACAAGTGCGTGAAGCAGATAGTATAATGGCAGAAAATGTAATAAAAATCATAAAAATTGGCACAATTTTGCCAAACAGCTCCACGCCAAGCAATTTTAATCTAAAAACGCCAAGCGAAAAAATCAGCATAAATAGCGAAAAAATCGCACTTGTATTGACATAACCAACTGATTTTAGCTCAAATAAATCAGCCCCGCCAACAAAAACCTTATAAATGCCCATCAAATAAGCTATAAAATATCCAGTAAATAGCGATAAAATCAAGCTTTTAATATTAATTTTCTCAAAGCCGATTGTGTAAATTGCTATAAAAAACAAAGCTGAGCGCAGTGGGTCAAGCATGTTTTTTGCCTCAGCATTGATGACCGAACTAAGTGCGAAAAACAGAGCATAAAGAGCAAGTGTGATACTAAAAAAATCAAGCTTAAGTTTAATTTTATTTTTAAAAACTATAAAAAATCCTAGCAAAATCAGCGGATAAAGGCTAATTTGCTTAATCGCCTCGCTCGTTGGTAGGGCGATTAAAAACAGGCAAAAAAGGACGTTGTAGATTTTAAAAACATCGATTTTTAGGCTCATTGCTCTGCCTTTTGCTTTGAATTTTCTAAG
>CALEHZ010000200.1 GCA_937875715.1 uncultured Campylobacter sp.
ATCAAGTTCTCACCGATACCTGCTAATTGTCTGTAGTAAATAAGAGCGTTTGCGACTTCATCATTTGGTGCTTTGCCAAGCGGGATTTGCTCATTTTTTGCTAGAGGCGTAAAAGGCGGTTTCCACTCTTGCTTTGGCTGTGGATTTAAAGCCTGATTTTTAGAATTTTTTGAACTTTCTATAAAGCCGCAAACATAGTCCAAATCTTGTTCTTTAAAAACTTTACTAAACTCGCAAACCTTACTTTCAATTAAAATCGCACTATCAATTTTTTTAAGGTATTCATTTAAATCGCCCTTATTGCTATAAAAAGCATTGCTATATTTTAAGGCTACATTTATACAAGGATGAACCTCTCCAAGCACGCAAGCTTTTTTGTTAAACTCTATATTTTTTTGATAATCTAGACCTTTGCCTTCTACGCCATATTCGTAATAATCAGCCACTTTTGAGCAAAAAAACGCTGAGTTTTCTTCGCACTTATTTTTAGAAAATTCAAACTTTTCTTTTTCGCTCATTTTTAGTTCGTTAAAGCCCACGCCACACGCATAATCTAAGCCATTTAAACAAGCTTTTAGCGCAAATTCCCAGCCCTTTTTTAAATCTTTGTTTTTGTAATTATTTGAAAGTAAATATCTATTTACGATATAGCAATATTCGCCTTTTTTCTCATCGCACATTTTTTGTGCGTAAGCGACTGTGTCAAAAGGCGCTTTTTCTACTACAATTTTGCGCAAAAAACTAGAATTCTCGCAAGCATTTTCATATTTCATATCGCAAAGTGCTTGATATATTTTATAAGCGCCATTAAAATCTTGTTTTGCCCCAAGTCCATAGTGCAAAAAAAATGCAAGTTTTTCCCTAGCTTTGCCAAGGCTTATAGCCTTTGCGTAATACTCAAAAGCTTTTTTATAGCTTTGCCTTAAAACATGCCCATATTCATACTTTTTAGCGATTTCATAACAAGCGTTAATTTCTCTTAATTCACAAGCTTTTTTTTGCGTGATAGTTTCATCCATTTTGGCTACAAGCGTGTTGTCAAAAAATTCACTCCCAAAAGCACAAAACACAAAAGCAAAAAATATTAAAGGTTTTTTCATTAAAAATCTTTAAGTTAGAATTCTAGAATTTTTCTAAAATTCTAGAATTCCAGATTTTATAAAGAAGTGCTTATTAGCTCTCTTGCGCTGTTTAGTGCTTCATTTAGGCGGCTTGGGTCTTTTCCACCTGCTGTGGCAAAATCATCTCTTCCGCCACCGCCACCATTTACGATTGGAGCGATTTTTGAGACGATTTGCCCAGCTTTTAGCGCACAGCCTTTTACGCCCACAGCCAAAGAAACTTTACCATCTTTTACTGCGCCAAGCACGGCAATTACTTTATCATCTCCATTTTTTAGCTCGTCAATTTTAGATTTGATATCGCCTTCAAACTCAGCAATTACGACTTTTACACCATTTATATTTTCGCTTTTTAAAGCAGTTGTTGAACTAGCATTTTTTAGCTCGTCTTTTGCTGCTTTTAGCTCGTTTTTAAGCTTTTTAATTGCGCTTAACAAATCTGCGTTTTTAAGCTCTATTTCGCACTCGCCAAGCTCTCGTCTTAGTTCATTTGTATAGCTTGTAGCAGCATCAGCGCAAATTGCTTCAATGCGCCTAACTCCTGCGCTTACGCCACTTTCTTTTGTGATAAAAAATGAGCCTATTTCATTTATGTTTTCTACATGCGTTCCACCGCAGAATTCCTTGCTCTCGCCAAGGGTTAGCACACGCACTTTTTCGCCGTATTTCTCGCCAAAAAGAGCAATTGCGCCACTATTTTTAGCAGATTCAATATCCATAATCTCAGTTTTTGCCTGTGAGCCTTTTTGGATCTCTTTATTTACCCAGCTTTCAATTTGTGCGATTTGCTCAGCCGTAACAGGCTTTGGATGTGAAAAATCAAAGCGCAAGCGTTTTGGCTCCACGCTTGAACCTGCTTGTGCGATGTGCTCGCCAAGGAATTTGCGTAAAGCTGCGTGAAGCAAGTGAGTAGCGCTGTGATGACGGCGTGTTTGAAGGCGCAAAGTCTCATCTACACGCACATCTACGCTATCGTTTGTTTTTAGTTCGTGGTGAATTTTAACTTGTGCTAAATTTAGCCCAAAATGCTTTGTAGTATCAAGAACTTCATTTCCATTTATACTGCCTTTGTCGCCACATTGTCCGCCACTTCTAGCATAAAGCGGAGTTTTGTCTAAAAACGCATAGCCGATTGCTCCTGTTTTTAAGCTATCTGTAAGCTTAAAATTCTCATCTAAAAGGGCTAGAATTCTAGAATTCCAGCTTAAATTCTCATATCCTACAAACTCATTTTCACCGAATTTTTCTAAAAGCACTTTAAAATCGCCACTCTCAGCTTTAGCATCGCCGCTGCCTTTCCAGCTAGCTTTTGCGCGTGCTTTTTGCTCACTCATTAGCTCATCAAATTTTGCGCTATCTACGCTAAGCCCTTTTTCACGGAGCATATCAGCTGTTAAATCAAGCGGAAAGCCATAAGTATCGTATAATTTAAATGCTACCTCGCCAGAAAATTCAGTTTTTGTGTTTTTAAGCTCAGCGTTAAATAGCTCTAAACCAGCCGAAATTGTCGCTAAAAAGCGCTCTTCTTCAAGTTTAATTAGCTCTTTGATATTCTCTTTTTTCTCATTTAAATAAGTATAGTGTGAGCCCATAATTTCGCATAAAGTATCTACTAACTTATACATAAAAGG
>CALEHZ010000201.1 GCA_937875715.1 uncultured Campylobacter sp.
ATCATTTTGGCTTGCTTCAATGCTAGAATATTTTGAGATTTCTTTTTTAAGTGCGCCGTCTCTATCACAGCGTTCGCAGTTTGCGCATGATTTTGGATGCTTTCTAGTTATTTCCATACAAAAGCGTGAAAAGCCACTGCCTTTGGTCACTGGCACGCCGTTTGCATCGGTCGTGAGTGCTGCCATGCCTGTATAATGCGAAAAAGCATCTTGAATTTTTTGCATTATAGCTGGGTCGATAAGCTCAACTAATCTAATTTTTTCTTTCATAAAAATCCTTGAAAAAATCTTTTAATTTTAGCAAAAAAAAGGCAAATTTTTATAAAATTCAGCTTTAAATTTTTTGAATTTTATTTGAATTTTATAAAATTCAGTCTTTAATTTTTCGTCCCGTTTTCGTCCCGCTGGGTGAATTTTATAAAATTCAGTTTTTATAAAATTCGGCTTAAAACTTTTACTCAAAGCCCTTCAAGCATGATATAATAAAGTTCTTCTATTTCTTCATCATTTAAATTTATACAAGATTTCTCTTTAAAGGCATTTAGAATTTTTTCTTTATTAAAAGAGTTTTTGCCAAGGCAATTTAAATGTGCTAGCAAAAATCCACGAAGCACGCAGACATCATCATCTTCAATCTTAGCAGAGCATGAAAAACACTGCGCTTGTTTATTTAGTCTTCCTTCAAAATCAAGTAGCTTTAAATAGCCCTCAATTAACGCTCTTTTAGGATTTTGACGCTCAAAGCGTAGCACTAAATCTTCAAGTAAATTATAATAAAATTCTTCGCACTCATCGCTGTCTTTTAAATGCTGCCACAAAAGTCGCATAAAATTTTGCCAAAGCATCAAATAATCACTTTTAGCAAGCCAAGTAAAACCAAGATGCATAGTGCCTTTTAAATGCGGCAAAAAAGGCGGCTTTAAAGCAAGTTCAAAATCAAGCTTAAAACCTGCTAAAATCGCACCATGCCTAGCCCCATAAAAGCGGTAACACTGAATAAGCCTTTGAGGGCTTAAAATCCACACAAGCAAGTCTTCATCACGCACCGGCTGTGTTTTTAAAATATAGCCTTGCAAAACTTTCCTTTAAATTTAAAAGACTTGAATTTTATAAAATTCTAAAAAATTCAAAGTGAATTTTATAAAATTCACAAAAAATTTCTTTGAATTTTATGAATTTTTAAAAAATTCTCTGTGAATTTTATAAAATTCATTTTTTATCCCAGCATTCTAGCTTCGCTCCAACCACGCTTTCATCAAAGCTATTCTCAGCTTTTTCATAGTGTTCAAAGCTTTTTTTTGACATATTTAAAGCCAAGGTGCAAAAGCGGAATATTTGCAAAAACCATTAAAATATTTGCCAAATAAAATCAGAAATAATTTGTAGTTTTTGACAAGTTAGCTTGATAAAATCAAAAAGTTCGTTCATTTTGCCCCGTTTTTTTTGTAAAATTCACTTTGAATTTTCTGAATTTTCTAAAAATTTAATTTTTAGAAAATTCAGCTTTAATCTCTATTTTTCATACTCAAAAATTCGCTTTTATGTCAAATGCTACATGCTAATATTTTCTAAAAACTCCAAATTTTGCCCATTTATACAAATCGCATCTATTTGATACTCGCAGACTATCCCAGTGCTAAGAAAATAAAAATTTATGGTTTTTATGATTTTATCCATTTTAGCAGGTGTAATTCTATAAATGCTGTTTGAAGCTGTTTTGGTGGCTTTTACTTCTATAAAATGTAATATTTGTGCCTTTTTGGCGATGATGTCAATCTCACCAAATTTGCTGTGAAAATTACGCTCCACTATCTCATAGCCATTTTGGCGCAATTTTTCACATGCCCTACTTTCAGCCTCAAAGCCAAAATCATATTCTTTGCGCCCTATTTTTCTATCCTTATTACAAAAGGTTCGCCCACGACAAAATCAAGCGCTTTTATCATTAAAATCGTTTTATTCATATCAGCACTTTTACAAGTGTGAGTGGTGAAAAATATCGTAGTATCGCCACGCTCGCCATTTGGCTTTTGTAAAAAGCTATCAATTGAGATAGAATTTTTACTCATTATATTTGTGATTTTGGCAATTACACCAAGTTCGTCACGCACTTTTAGGCGCAAATAAAACTTACTTTCAATCTCATCGCTTTTAAGCAGTTTTAGCCCAGAATCAAGCCCCTTGTCTTTATAGCCTAGCATCGGCGTTTTGATCTTTCTAGCAATGTCAATTAAATCACTTATTACAGCGCTTGCTGTAGCCTTGCTGCCAGCACCAGCGCCGTAGTATAGGCTCTCGCCCACTAAATCACCACCCACGCTAATAGCGTTCATCACGCCATCAACCTTTGCTATCATTTTGTCTTTGCTAAGCAAGGCTGGATGAACACGAAGTTCAAGATTATTTCCATTTTTCTTAGCAATCGCAAGTAGCTTAATCGCATACTCAAACTCATTTGCAAAATAAATATCTTCTTTGCTAATATCCTTAATGCCTTCAATCAAAATATCTTCTGGCTTAGCATTTAGCTTATAAGCAATACTTGCTAAAATCAAAAGCTTATGCGCTGCGTCAAATCCACACACATCAAAAGTAGGATCAGCCTCAGCATATCCTAGTTCTTGGGCTGTTTTTAGCACCTCATCAAAAGGCAAGCCTTTATTCATCATATTTGTCAAAATATAATTGCTCGTGCCATTTAGAATTCCAGTTATTTGAGTGATATTATTTGCTGCTAAACCCTCACGCAAAGCCTTTATAATAGGAATTCCACCTGCCACACTAGCCTCAAAACCAAAAGGCGTCTCACCTGCAAGCTTTTCTATCTCGCTTCTATGATAAGCCAAAAGCGCCTTATTAGCAGTAACGATAGGCTTTTTAAGCTCTAAAAGTTTTGTTATGTATTTATATGGAATTTCCACTCCGCCGATGAGTTCTACAAATACATCTATTTCATCATCTTTAATAAGCTCATCAAAATTATCATAGACTTTAAGGCTTTTGATGATTTTTGAATTTTTTGAATTTTCTAAAAATTTATTTTTATTACGCACCAGCACAGCCACCGGCGTGATTTGCTCGCCAGCCCTTGCTGCTATTATATCTTTATTTTGCGCTAATACTTCTAAAACACCGCCGCCTACGGTGCCTACACCCATTACAGCTATTTTCATCTAAAATTCTTTCAAAAATTTCTTAATATTACGCGCTGCTTGGTGTATGCGGTTATCATTTTCTATAAAAGCGATGCGAACATAATTATCGCCTTGCGCACCAAAGCCAATTCCAGGGCTAACTGCAACTTGTGCTTTTGTAAGCAGCTGTTTTGAGAACTCTTTTGAGCCCATATTTCCTACTTGCGAAGGCAGTTTTGCCCAGGCAAACATACTAGCTTTTGGCACTGCTACATGCCAGCCAGCCTGAGTAAAACTCTCACAAAGCACATCACGGCGATGCTCGTAGTTTTTGCGTATTTCTTCTACGCAGTCTTGTGGACCATCAAGTGCCACAGTCGCTGCTACTTGAATAGGCGTAAACATACCATAATCAAACCATGATTTAATCTTTTTAAGAGCGCCAACTAATTTACGATTTCCACACACAAAGCCCACACGCCAGCCAGCCATATTATAGCTTTTTGATAGCGTGTAGCACTCCACAGCTACATCTTTTGCGCCATCAGCTTCAAAAATGCTAGGCGTCTTATACCCATCAAAACTAATCTCAGCATAAGCAATATCGCTAATTATATAAAAG
>CALEHZ010000202.1 GCA_937875715.1 uncultured Campylobacter sp.
CGGCTTTTTATACACCAAAAATAGTAATTGATAGTATGTATAAGGGTTTAGAGCGTTTAGGCATAAATAATACAGATGAGAAAAAAGAAATCTTAGAACCAGCCGCAGGCAACGGCGCATTTTTAGCTTTTAATAAAAATGAAAATTTTAGTTTTACTACAATTGAGCTAGAAAAAACAAGTCACGATATGCTAAGCCTGCTGTATCCTAATCAAAAACACTATCATAATGGCTTTGAAGAAATTAGCGCAAAAGATAAGCGATTTGACGCAGTAGTTGGCAATCCACCTTATTCACAAATCAAATTATTTGATAATGAAGAAGCTGAACTTAATGGAATGAGTATTCATAACTTTTTTGCCGCTAAATCTGCTAAATATATGCTAAAAGATGATGGGGTAATGGCATTTATCACTTCAAGTTATTTTATGGATGCAAAAGATCATAGTGTAAGAGCCTTTATAAGCGAAAACGCTACATTTTTAGGGGCTTTAAGACTATCAAATTCTACTTTTAAAAACGCTGGAACAGAAGTAAGCACTGATATTGTGTTTTTTAAAAAAGGCAAAGAGCCTAGCTTAGAAAAAGCCTGGCTAAATGTGGCTGATATGGACAGGGTTAAATATGGAGAATTTGAAAATTATAGCTATAAATGGAGTATAAATGAGTATTTTAAAAATAACCCTCAAAATATACTAGCAAAGCCTAGTCTTGAAAGCTCACAATATGGCTTAAAAGTAGAATTTAAAGAGGATAATTCGCTTGATCTAAATAAAAGCTTGATGAGTTTATAGAGAGTTTGCCAAAAGATGTTTATAAATACCACAAACAAGAAGTAAAAGAAAGTGTAGTAAGTTTTGAGAAATCAAAACTTACTAGCTATTATGATGAGCTAAAAGCAAATAATTATTTTGAGCTAGGTGGTGAGCTTTATTTGAAGCTAAAAACGCCTGATGATGAAGTAATAAAAGCCACAAAACTCTCAGTTTCAAAAAGCGCAGAGCAGAGAATAAAAAACTTCATTAAGCTAAGAGATAGCCACAAAGAGTTAATCACACTTGAAAAAATGGATATTAGCGATGAAGCACTTTTTAAAATTCACGAAAAACGGCTTAGAAAAATCTTAGATGCAGCTATTCTGAATATGGCAGATGTAATCATTCTT
>CALEHZ010000203.1 GCA_937875715.1 uncultured Campylobacter sp.
AAATTCACAGCTGTCCTAGGGTCCAATTTATCAGTGGTCATTATTTTTAAAGGACAAACATGAAGGTGCGACCATCAGTAAAAAAGATGTGCGACAAATGTAAAGTTGTGCGCCGCAAAGGTGTAGTTCACATTATTTGCGACAATCCAAAACATAAGCAAAGACAAGGATGAGAAAATGGCTCGTATAGCAGGTGTAGATTTACCAAAGAAAAAACGCGTAGAATATGGTCTTACTTATATCTACGGAATCGGTCTTTTTACTTCAAGAAAAATTCTTGATGCTGTAAAAATCTCATATGACAAACGCGTACAAGATCTAAGCGAGGATGAAGCAGCAGCAATCCGCAAAGAAATTCAAGAGCATTACATAGTTGAAGGTGATTTGCGCAAAAGCGTTGCTATGGATATTAAAGCGCTTATGGATTTAGGCAATTACCGCGGTCTTCGCCACAGAAAAGGTCTTCCTGTTCGTGGTCAAAAAACAAAGACAAACGCACGCACTCGCAAAGGTAAGCGCAAAACTGTTGGCGCTGCTGCGAAGTAATAAGGAATTATTATGGCACAAAAAAAAGTAGTAAAGAAAAAAACCGCTCGTAAAAATATTGCGCGTGGAATCGTGTATATTTCAGCATCTTTTAATAATACTATGGTTAGCGTAACTGATGAAATGGGCAATGCGATTGCTTGGAGTAGCGCCGGAGCTCTTGGCTTTAAAGGTAGCAAAAAATCAACTCCATACGCAGCTCAACAAGCAGTAGAAGATGCGCTAAGCAAAGCAAAAGAGCATGGTATAAAAGAAGTAGGAATCAAGGTTCAAGGCCCTGGATCTGGCCGTGAAACAGCAGTAAAAAGCGTAGGTGGAGTAGAGGGCATTAAGGTTCTTTTCTTAAAGGATGTTACTCCGCTAGCACATAATGGTTGTCGCCCACCAAAACGCCGCCGTGTCTAAGACGCATTTGTCTTGCACGCTATCTGCGACAAAAGCTCACTTCGCACTTCGCTCCACGCACCATCAGTGCGCGTTCGCTCGTGCTTGTGACCTATTTGCCACATCTAGCGCACAATACAAACGCTTATAATTTTAGACATACAAAGTTTAAAATTCTAAAATTAGAATTTTTTATAAATTATTTAAGGATAAATTATGGCAAGATATACAGGAGCAGTTGAAAAACTAGAAAGACGCCTTGGTGTGTCTTTGGCGCTAAAAGGTGAGCGCAGACTAGCTGGTAAATCAGCACTTGATCGTCGCCCTTACGCACCAGGACAACACGGACAAAGAAGAGGCAAAATCAGCGATTATGGTATGCATTTGCGTGAAAAGCAAAAAGCAAGATTTATGTATGGCGTAAGCGAAAAGCAATTCCGCAGAATTTTTGCAGAAGCTGCTAGAAGAGAAGGTAACACCGGAGAGCTTTTAGTTACACTTTTAGAGCAAAGATTAGATAATGTAGTTTATCGCATGGGCTTTGCTACAACTCGCCGTTTTGCTCGTCAGCTTGTAACTCACGGACATGTGCTAGTAAATGGCAAAAGAGTAGATATTCCTTCATATAGAGTAGAAGCTGGGCAAAAAATAGAAATCGCTGAGAAAAGCAAACAAAATCCACAAATCGTTCGTGCAGTTGAACTTACAAATCAAACTGGCATCGTAGAATGGGTTGATGTAGATAAAGACAAAAAATTTGGAATTTTTACAAGAGTTCCAGAGCGTAGTGAAGTTAGCATTCCAGTAGAAGAGCGTTATATCGTTGAGCTTTACTCTAAATAATAAGGGGGCTAAATGAAAAAGGTAACCACAGAAGCATTTATGCCTACTGAGATTTCAGTGGAGCAATTAGGCAATAACGAAGCTCGCATTAGTGTGTGGCCTTTTGAGAGTGGATATGGCGTTACTTTAGCGCACCCACTTCGCCGTTTGCTCTTTAGTAGCACTGTTGGCTTTGCGCCTACTGGCATTAAGATCGATGGTGTTACGCATGAGTTTGATAGCATGCGTGGTATGCTAGAAGATGTTACGATTTTTATCGTAAATCTTAAAAATCTGCGCTTTAAGCTAAAAAATGATGCAAAACGAGAGATAGTTCATTATGATTTTCAAGGTTCAAAAGAAATCACAGGCAAAGACCTAAATAATGATTTAGTTGAAATCGTAAATGGTGATGCATATTTAGCTACCTTAAATGAAGATGCTAAGCTTAGCTTTGATCTGATTATAGAAAAAGGCATCGGCTATGTGCCAAGTGAGAATATAAAAGAGGAGATTGAGAGCGGATATATCGCGCTTGATGCCTTCTTTACGCCTGTAAAAAAAGCTGTGTATGACATACAAAATGTGCTTGTTGAGGATAATCCTGACTATGAAAAGATTGTCTTTACGCTTATTACAGATGGCCAAATCACGCCGCTTGATGCTTTTAAAAGCTCAATTACAGCTATGTATAAGCAAATGAGCATTTTTAACAATGTTTTAAATATTGATGCTAATAGCTCAATGAGCACAAGCACAGCTAGGGGTGAGCACGCAAAACTATTTGAGAATATTGACACTCTAAATCTTAGTGTTCGCAGCCTAAACTGCCTTAAAAAAATCGGCATAGAGCTAATTGGTGAGCTGGCTTTAATGAGTGAGGCTGAACTAAAAGAGCTTAAAAATCTTGGCAAAAAAAGCTTAGATGAAATTAAAGATGTAATGAAGGCTATTGGCTATGGCTTTGATGGTGGCTTTGAAGGTAGCAAAGAAGCTTTAAAAAAGAAAATAGCTGAGTTTAAAAAAGGAAAATAAATGAGACATAATCACGGATATAGAAAGCTTGGTCGCACAAGCTCTCACAGAGCCGCACTGCTTAAAAATCTTAGCATTGCGATTATAAATTCAGGCAAAATCGAAACTACTTTGCCAAAAGCAAAAGAGCTTAGAAGCTATTTTGAAAAGCTTGTAACTCGTGCTAGAAAAAATGATAGTGAAGCTCACAGAGCGATTTTTGCTAGTTTGCAAGACAAAGAAAGCGTTAAAAAATTAGTTGGCGAAATTGCACCAAAATTTGTAGGTGTAAATGGTGGCTACACACGCATTATCAAAACTCGTCTTCGCAAGGGTGATGCTGCGCAAATGGCGTATATTGAGCTTACAAAGTAAGTTTTTAAATTCAAAACTCCGCACAAAAACGGAGTTTTGAATTTTATAAAATTCAAAAAAATGATTCCTTTTAGTGACGAAGAACTTTTAGAACCAGTTGAAGCAAGCATAGCGCAAGTGCGCCCGATGATTGAGCGTGATGGCGGTGGCATCGAGCTTGTTGGTATTAAAAATGGTATTGTTTATGTAAGGCTTACAGGGCATTGCGTAGGCTGCATGGCTAGCGATACTACGCTTAAAATGGGTGTAGAAAGGCAGCTTCGCATTGATATTCACCCAGAACTTGTGGTAGAAAAAGTAGGGACTGATTTTACATTATGACCCAAAAAGAACTTAGAAAATCTGCTATAAAAGCTTTCAAAAAACACGATTTTAATAGAGCAATCGCACTTTTTTCTTTGGCTTATGAAAAAGATAAAAGCCATGAATCCTTACTTTTTATCGAGCTTTGTAGGCTAGCAAAAGACGATGAAGACGGAGTTGTTTCGCTTTTTGAGATTTACAGCGATGATTTGCGTAAAAACCAAAGCAAAAATTTAAAAAGCGTTATTGAAATCGTAGAGAGCACAAACCACAAAACAAATCAACACCTAAATAACACAAATGGCATAAGCTATGAAGATTTTATCAGCATTGCTAATGATACCGGCGATTTTCGCAAAACTTTTGAAAATATCATTCATTCTAGCAAAATCATCATCAGTTCACAAAGCCAGCTAGCCAATTTTATAGAAAATTTAATTGAAAATGATTATTTAGACCTTGCGATATATTATTTAGAAGACCCTAAAATAAACATAAATCTTAGGCACTTAGTAGATAAGCTAAAAGCAAAATTATGAAACTTTTTTTAGAAAATTCATTTATCACAGATAGTTCATTAGAATGCCAAAAAGGCTGTTATTTTGTCCAAACCAACTCAAACGCCAAGTTTAGCGAGCATGCTAAGGCAAATGGCGCTACGATTATCAGCCCAGCAAAAGCCTATGAAATGGCCAAAATCCCGCAAAATTTAAAAATCATCGGCATCACAGGCACAAATGGCAAAACCACTACAGCCACCCTACTTTCTTATATTTTGAATTTTTTGGGCTTTAAATGTGCTAACTGCGGCACAAGAGGGGCTTTTGTAGAAGATGAGCAAATTTTAGAGAAATCACTTACCACAAACCAGTTTTTAACAACACTTTGTCTTATTAAAAAAGCTGCGGATATGAATTGTTCGTATTTTGTAATGGAAGTAAGCTCACACGCAATCGCCCAAAACCGCATAGAAGCTTTGCCGTTTGCTCTAAAAATTTTTACAAATTTAAGCCAAGATCACTTAGATTATCACAAAACTTTTGAAGAATACGCACTTGTAAAATCAAGCTTTTTTAGCGATCATAGCACCAAACTCATAAATAAAGACGATCCTTTTATAAAATTCAATAAAACAAACGCACATTTTTACTCATTGCATGAGAGTCAAAATGAGTTTAGCATTGATGAGCATTTTATCAAAGCTAACGGACAAAAGTTTGAATTCCACTCGCATTTATATGGAAAGTTTAATCTATATAATATTTTGTGTGCATTTAGCGGGGCTTTTTTGCTAGCGCCAAAGCACCAAGATGACATTATACAGGCAATAGCACAATTTCCTGGAGTGCCAGGACGCACAGAATTAGTAGCTAAAAAGCCGCTTACAATCGTGGATTTTGCCCACACGCCAGATGGCGTAGAAAAGGTACTTAGCGCACTTTTGCCACGCAAGATCATCGCTGTAATGGGAGCTGGCGGTGATAGAGATGCTAGCAAACGCCCTATAATGGGAGAGATCGCTAGCAAATACGCAAGCACTCTCATCATCACAAGTGACAATCCACGCAGCGAAAATCCACAAGATATAATAGAACAAATAAAATCAGGCGCAAACGGCGGTGCTAAGGTGCTTTGCGAGGTAGATAGAAAAAAGGCTATCAAAATAGCGCTTGATATGGCAAATGATGAAATAATCGCAATTTTAGGTAAAGGCGATGAAGATTATCAAGAAATTATGGGCGTAAAACATCATTTTAGCGACAAAGAAATCGTTCAAGAGCTTCTTAGTAAAACTACAAAATAATTTAAAAAATTCAAAAAATTCAAGCCTGAATTTTATAAAATTCACATTTCATAAAATTCATATTTCATAAAATTCAAGCCTGAATTTCACAAAATTCAGCATCTTTTGTCTAAATTTTTGTCTAAAATTTTTTAAAAAATTTACAAAATATTTAAAAAAAATTTTTGCTTAAAAAATAATTATTAAGCGAAGCTTAAACAAAATTTTTTTATAATGCTTCTATAATTTTACTAGAAGGAGCAATGCATGAACGCACGAGACTACATCACAGAAGTGTTAGGAAACATCAAAAAAACTAGCCTTGGTCAGCCTACATTTTTACAGGCCGCCACAGAGATTTTAAGAGCCTTGGAGCCAGTTTTGGAAAAAGAGCCAAAATATTTTAAACACAGAATTGTCGATCGCATGGTGATGCCAGAGAAAACAACTATGTTTAGAGTAACTTACATGAACGATAAAAACGAGCCTTGCAGCCATTATGGCTACCGTGTGCAGTTTAACTCAGCGCTTGGACCATACAAAGGCGGACTTCGCTTTCACCCAACCGTTTGCCTTGATATCATAAAATTCTTGGGCTTTGAGCAAATCTTTAAAAACTCACTAACAGGACTTGCGATGGGTGGCGCAAAAGGTGGGTCAAATTTTGATCCAAAAGGCAAAAGCGAAGGCGAAATTATGCGCTTTTGTCAAGCCTTTATGACTGGTCTTTCTGAAATCATCGGCAATGTAACAGATGTCCCAGCTGGCGATATCGGCGTAGGCAGCAGAGAAATCGGCTATATGTTTGGACAATACAAAAAGCTAACTCATCGTTTTGATGGCACGCTAACTGGCAAGGGTCTATCTTGGGGCGGCTCGCTAGTGCGCACAGAAGCTACTGGATACGGCGTAGTTTATTTTGCAAACGAAATGCT
>CALEHZ010000204.1 GCA_937875715.1 uncultured Campylobacter sp.
GCTGCATATCAGCTTCTATTTCATTATATGTTTTACCATCTGTATTTTGTGCATATAGCTCAAAGCCACCAGTCATAGAAAGACCATTTATCGCAGGTGGAATCGCTACAAAGCTCATTGAGTTTCTATCCATCATATAAAATTTGCCACTTAGTTCATTTGCTATTGCAGCATTTGAATTTTCTGCACCAGTTCTTTCTTCCCAAGGTTTTAGCTTACCAAATGCAATACCAGCATTTTCTCTAAGTCCTCCAGCTAGCATATCATAGCCTGATACATCAGCAAAGGTTTTGATTCTAGTATCTTGTAATACTATATTTCTAAGGGTAGCAAAGTTTTCTTCTGTGCGGGCTAAAGACGCAGCTGGTGGCAAGGTGGTAATAGTTAGGATAAATCCTTTGTCTTCATCAGGCACAAGTCCGCCAGGAGTGATTTTAAATAATCCTATCATCGCAGCAATCAAAACAACCACAATAAACAAAGAACGAATCGTGTGTTTAATTACCTTATCAACACCGCTTGTAAATATTTTTGTAGACCAGTCAAAAAAATCATTGAATTTTCTAACAAACCAAAATGGTGGTTTTTCTTTGCGCCTTAGAATCAAAGCACAAAGCGCAGGTGTCAAAGTAAGTGCCACAAAGCCAGAAAATGCCACACTTGAAACAAGTGTTAAGGCAAACTGCTTTTGAATAAGCCCCACAAAGCCTTCAATAAAGCTAACTGGTATGAAAACAGCACTTAAAACAAGCACAATTGAAATTACAGGCGAAGTAATCTCACGCATCGCTTCAATTGTAGCATCTTTTACACTGATGTCTGGGGTTTCATGTAAAATACGCTCAACATTTTCTATAACAATAATAGCGTCATCAACAACAATTCCAATTGCCAAAACGAGAGCAAAAAGCGTAATAATATTAACTGAAAAATCTAGCAGATAAATTCCTAAAAACGCACCACAAATTGAAACAGGCACAGCAAGCATAGGAATAATTGTCGCTCTAAAACTACCCAAAAACATATAAATTACAAAAATTACCAAAAGCATCGCTTCAATGAAAGTTTTAGCCACTTCTTTGATTGAAATTTTAACAAATTCAGTAGTATCATAAGCAGCTTCGTAAGTAAGTCCCTCAGGCCATCTTTGCTTTAATTCTTGGAGTTTTGCTTCCACAGCATTTACCACAGCTAGGGCATTTGCGCCACTTTGCATTGAAATTGCAACTGGTTGCATATCTTTGCCATCAATTTTTCCATTTACGGCATATTGTCTTGCGCCAAGTTCTACGCTTGCTACATCTTTTAAGCGTAAAAATGAGCCATCTTGATTTGCTCTAAGAATAATATTTTCAAACTCTTCTGGCTTTGAAAAACGACTTTCTGATTGGATTGCATACACAAAAGGCGATTTTGCATCAATTGGTCTTTCGCCGATTTTTCCAGCTGCATATTGGCGATTTTGCTCTTCAATGGCTAAATCAATCTCGTAAGCTGTAATGTTAAATTTCTCCATAAGCTCTGGTTTTAGCCATACACGCATAGAATAGTCTCTATTACCGATAGCTTCAGCATCGCCCACACCTGGAATTCTTTTTAATTCATCTAAAATATTGATTTTAATGTAGTTTGTAAGATCTAGTATACTCATTTTATTTGTTTCATCATAAAAGGCAAGAACTTCTAAAAGATCACTAGAACGCTCATCTACTGTTACACCCACACGTCGAACTTCTTCAGGCAAAAGAGCTAAAACGGTTGAAACTCTATTATTTACTTCGATTTTGGCTGATTCTGGGTCTGAGCCAGTTTTGAAATATACACTTATACGCATGCTTCCAGCACTTGAGCTGGTGCTTTGCATATAAATCATATTCTTAGCACCATTTATAGCATCTTCTAGTGGGGCAGCGACTGTTTGAGCGATAGTAGCAGCGTCAGCACCACTATAGTTTGCAGAAACCACTATTTGCGGTGGAGTTAGATTTGGATATTCTTCAACAGATGAGTTTAAAAGTCCTGCGATTCCAGCCAAAACAATGATGATTGAGACAACGCTAGCAAAAACAGGTCTATTTATAAAAAACTTTGAGAACATTTTTAAGCCTTATTTTTTACCGGCATTTTGCTGGGTTGAATTTTTTGAATTTTCTGGTTTTTGTGCTCCATTTTCTGCCATTTCTGGCTTTTTAGCAGATTCAAGTGCAGCGGCAGGATTATTTGGGTCATTTATGATTTGCACCTTTGAGCCTACGCCGATTTTTTTGAAGTTATCAAGCACCAAAATATCGCCATCTTCAAGCCCGCTTTGAATGATAAAATCATAGCCTACAGAACTTGTGATTTTTACATATTTTTTCTCTATTAGACCATCTTTTGCAATATATACATACGAGCCTTTTGGGTCTTGACTAAGTGCGATTTGCGGTATTTTAAAGGCATTTTTTTGATAAAAGCCCTTTACATCTACTTTTGTATAAATTCCAGGCTTAATTGCTAAATCTTTATTATCAAATACAGCCTTTGCTTCCACTGTGGCGGTATTTGGATTTATTGTGCTATCTATAAAAACTAGCTTTCCTATGTATTCTTTACCATTTAGTTTCATGCTAACCTTTGGGTCAAGCTTCTTCCATTCACCATTTGCAAGATTATTATCAAGCCCTAGTTTTACTACATCGCTAATGCCAAACTTTACATAAATAGGATCAAGCTTGCTTAGGCGAACTAGCTCATTACCTTTATCCACATAGCTGCCTTTATCAAGCAAAGTATCGCCGATCACGCCATCAAAAGGAGCTTTTATAGTAGAATATTCCCAGTCAATCTTAGCATTTTGCATAGCGCCTCCAGCTGCTTTTACATTTGCATCAGCTGAGTTTGTGCTAGCAAGTGCGTTATCATAGTCTTTTTGACTCACTGCGTTTTTAGCTCTTAGTGTTTTTACTCTAGCAAACTCAGCACTTGCACTTTTTGCCATAGCTTGTGCTGCTACGAAATTTCCATTTGCGCTATCATAAA
>CALEHZ010000205.1 GCA_937875715.1 uncultured Campylobacter sp.
GGTCATTCTAGCCATGCTTGACCCACAAAATCAAAGCGCAGATGAGGCAAAAACGCTAGAGAATAAAAGCATAGCTTTGGATGAATTTTCTAAAAACTTTTATAAATATAATGATAGTCTAAGCCCTGAGGCTTTGGCTATAGCTAGAGCTGAAGCTACAAATGCTATAAACTCAGTTACAAGCGACACGCTAAATCCTGCTGCTGTGATAGATAATAACATAGCTACTTACACTGCTGCTTATGGCGAGCCAACTCCAACTCCTACACCAACGCCTACACCAGATCCAACACCTACGCCGACACCGACACCGCCAGAGCCTGAGCCTGAGCCACAACCTGAGCCAGAGCCGACACCACCAACACCGCCGACACCACCAACACCGCCGACACCGCCGACACCACCTACACCATCTAGTGATGTAAAAGCAGTTGATTATGATGGCAGCACACCTACGCTAGACCTTAGCCAAGATACATATGCCGGACAAGATATCAAAGATGCTACAAAAATCATAGTAAATGGTATAAGTGGAGCATTTACTGTAACTAATACAGGCACTGCTACACAAGTAGATACATTTATCACAAATTCTACTGGCACAGTTACAAAAGATGCAAGTGCTACTGGTAGCAGTGTAAATATATACCTAGGCGGCAGCGAAGATAAAAATGGCACTATCACAGCTGGCACTGAGGATTTCACACTTACAAATGCTACACACTCTTCACCTTTTGACTCTGTTGATGTTGTCTATGCTAACACAACTGGTTTGATTACAGCTGAATATGATCTGCTACTTTGGATAAGCGGTGATAGAGATATCGATGCTACAAAGACAAAAGGTGTTCATTTTAAAATAGTTGGCAAAGTAGTTGGAGGGATTAATTTTGACGAAGGTATAAAAGTGAATTCTGATGACTTTGTATCTGCTGCATTAGGTACAGACAATACAAATGTTGCTAGTATAGTTTTTTCAGATGCCACTGATACACTAGATATCTCAGCTGCCAAAGGCAAAAATAGTGATTATATTATTGGATTTACTAATTATAATACCGAAACTGATAAGATTGTAATGGCAAATGCTGCTAGTGTAGCTACTACTAATGGACAAAAAATTGGGTTTAAAAGCTCAATAGCAAGCATTACAGCTGTAACTATCACAAACGGTATAGCTACATTTGAAGCTGGTAATCCTGATGATCTTTTGAACATACTAAACATTTTTGAAGCTTTAAATACAGCACAAGATAGTAGTGGCAATACCATAATCGGTGCTAACAAAGCTGTTATTGTAAATGATAATCTATACTACACAGGTGCTAATGAGACTGTAACAACTGATGATCTATATATAGGGCTAAATGTAGGTGTAAGCTCACTAACGATAGATGGTAATCACATTGCTATTATCGCTTAATCTCTAAATTCAAAGCTATTTTGGCTTTGAATTTTCTGGCTGAATTTTCTGAATTTTCTAAAAAGTTCAGAAAATTCAAACTTTTAGACCCAACGGGGCGTTAGCAAAATTCAAAACTGAATTTTCTAAAATATTAGAGAGCTTTGAATTTTCAGAAAATTCAGAAAATTCAAAAGAGATTGCCCGGTCAAGCCGGGCAATGACATGGTTTCAGAAAATTCAGAAAAAAGCAAGACAAATTCAAAGTTAATAAATACCCCCACAGTCCCCCAAAACCAGCTATTTCATAAAATTCAAAGCCGAATTTTATGAAATTTATTGAATTTTATAAAATTCATAAAATTCAGCCTTGCATGCAGTCTAAAAATCCATAAAATTCAAGGTAAAATATATAAAATTTTACTAGCAAATAAGCCAAAAAAATCCATAAAATTCAAAGCTTTAAAAGAGCATTTTCTTTTAGGCGGATTTTCATTCCCATTTTTGTCTCTTTGTTTTCATAATCAAGCTCAAAAAGTGCTGAATTGTTTTTGAAAAAATTCGCCCAAGAATTAAAACCACTAAGCTTTATCCAATTTTTGCCATAAGTTGTAAGCATTTTGGCGTTAATTTTGTTAATACTGATAAAATCATCCTCGCTAGCACACGCCCAAATCAGCTCTTTTAAAAAATTCTCATCGCATTTTTGCTCTTTTTTTGGCGCAGCTTCGCTATCATTTTTTTGAATTTTTAGCGTATAAAACTGCGTGCAAATCGCCATAAAATCATTATCTGTCTTATTCTCGCCAAAGCCGATTACTTCTTTGCCAAGGTCTAAAAGCTTAAAAATCAAATGTCTAAAATCACTATCGCTAGTAACTAGCGCAAAGCACGAAATATCTGGCTTTTCGTAGGCTAATTGTAAGCAATCCAAACTTAGGCGCAAATCGCTTGAATTTTTTAGCCCCTTATGAAAAACTTGCACAGGTTCTATGCCATAATGGTCTAAAATATTGCTCCAGCTGCTTTGCAATCGCCAATTTGCATAGGCTTTTTTAGCGCAAAGCTGATAAGCGCTAAGCTTGTCAATAATCTGCGTAAATGATGACGCAGGAATATTTTCGCAGTCGATAAAAAGGGCACATTTTGTAGTTTGCATAGCATTTCTTAAATAAAAATTAAAGCTTTATTATAAGAAAAAAATATTAAAAATCTTATAAAAAATTATATTTTTTACTATTTTTAATCAAAAATTTTACTTGAATTTTTTGAATTTTTTAAGCTTTGACTAATTTTTCAAAGGCTTTAAGTAAATGAATTTTATAAAATGCTATAAAACTGAATTTTTTAAAAACTGAATTTTTTAAAAAGTGAATTTTATAAAATTCAAACTAAAAAGGAAAAAAATGAACAAAAAATTACTACTTTTAGCGGCGGCTTTTTGCTTAGCTTGGGGAGCTGATAGCTCAAAATTTTCAGCTAATATTGAAAAATACTGGCAAGAAAATAATATGGATAAAATCCTAAAAGAGCGTAAAAACACAGAAGAGTTTCTAGCTCAAAATAGAGCCAAAATGCTTAAAACATACGGGCAAAATAAAGAAATCTTGGGCTCTTATGACAAAAATCTAGCAGCAGTTACACAAACTGGCGTTTATGTAGGAAAAATGGATGCTAATAGCGTTCTTTCATGGAAAGGAATTCCTTATGCCAAAGCGCCAAAGGGCGATTTAAGATGGAAAAAAGCACAAGAGAAAGAAGCTAGCGATAAAATCTACGAGGCGTATTATTTTGGTAAAAGCTCAGTTCAAGTAGAAGGCGGAGACGAGCCAGCTAGTTTATATCCGCAAGGCGAGGACTGCTTAAATCTAAATGTGTGGAACAACACGGCCAGTAAAA
>CALEHZ010000206.1 GCA_937875715.1 uncultured Campylobacter sp.
AAGAGCGGTGCTTGCTAATATTAATAATTTTGAGATTTTTTTGTTTTTCATAGTTGTTTTCCTCACATTAAATGCTAAATGAGTATTCAAATTTATAAGTTTTGTTAGATTCTAGAGATTCAAGTGACTTTTTATTTTTGAGTTCTTTATTATTATTTTCATTTTTTGCGCCTTTTTTAGCGATATTTTAGCCAAAAATAGTATAATCACGCAAAAAATTAGGAAAAAAAAATGAAAAATCAAGAAAAAATAAAGCAAATGCTTTTAATGCAGCAAAATCTAAATGATGAAACAAATGGCGTTGGCTGGGAAAATGGTGTCACAAAAGATGGTAAAATCATCACTTGGCGTAGGTGTATTTACATGGAATGTGCTGAGCTGATTGATAGCTTTGCGTGGAAACACTGGAAAAATATAAGCGCTGCGCCAAATCTACAAAATATAAAAATCGAACTAGCAGATATTTGGCACTTTATAATGAGTTTATTTTTAGAAAATCATCATGGAGATATGGACTTTGACGGACTTGCTCACGAAATAGTTGCAAGCAGCCTTTTTAGCGAATTTTGTAAAGAAGCCTATGATATAAACGCATATAATCAATACGAAATCATCAACGAAATTGAAATAATCATCAATGAAACAAGCAAAAATGCAGTGAATTTTGAGATTTTACTCAAAAATTATTTCGCACTTTGCTTAAAATGTGGAGTAAATCTTTGTGTGCTTTTTGAGCTTTATATGGGAAAAAATGTGCTTAATAAATTCCGCCAAAATCACGGCTACAAAGATGGTAACTATAAAAAAATCTGGGGCAAAAAAGAAGATAATGAAGTTTTAAGCGAACTTTTAGCAGCAGGCATTTTAAACTCACAAGAACTCTATAATGAATTAGAGAAAATTTATAAGGGTCTATAATGCCACCAGCAGTTAAATCATCGTTATTTTATGTATTTTTGCTTGGCGTGTGTGCCATTATGTATTTTGGGTCACAAATTACGCCGATTATTTATGGTATTTGTATATTTTTGTATGCGATGAGCGTGCTAAACTCAAGCTTTAAGCTCATTACTGGTATTGAAATTTTTCTTAAAAAAATGACCAAAACTCGCTTTCAAGCCTTTATTTTTGGCTTTGGGACATGCACTTTGATGCAAAGCTCAGGTCTTGTAAGTGTGCTTGCGATTTCTTTTTTATCTGCTGGACTTATCACGCTTGCAGCTGGACTTGCTATAATTTTTGGCGCAAATCTAGGCTGCTTAACTGGCGCGTGGCTGGTGGCTGCTGTGGGGCTTAAAATCGACATTGCCGCCTATGCATCGCCTATGATAATTATAGGAATAATCAGCACTTATTCAAAGCAAAAAGGTTTAAAGGGCTTTGGATATTTCATTTTTAGCATTGGTTTGCTTTTTATGGGAATTGCCTTTATGAAAAGCGGCTTTGATAGCATTAAAGACACGATTGATTTAAGCCAATATGCGATGAGCGGTGCAACCGGACTTATTGTGTATTTTTTAATCGGCATTGTAATCACTGTGATAATGCAAAGTTCTCATGCTACCATCACGCTTGCGATTACAGCGCTTGCTGCTTCGCAAATCGCTTATGAAAACTCACTTGCCATCGTAATCGGCTCAAACATCGGCAGCTGCGTCATGGCAGTCATCGGCAGCCTTAGTGCGAATATTGAGGGCAAAAAGCTAACTGTAGCTCACGTGATTTTTAACACAACCACCGCAGTTTTAATGCTAATTTTAATAAATCCATTTATCGCCCTAACTGACATGATAGCAAATGCCTCAAATATCGCAAATGATGATTATACGCTAAAACTAGCGATTTTTAATAGCATTTTTCAAGTCGTGGGTGTGTTGATTTTCTACCCACTTACTGGCTATATGGCAAAAATGCTAAACAAATATATAGTAGCCAAAAAAGAGCGCTCAAAGATCGCAACTGCCTTGTATCTAAACGACGAAGCCCTAAAATTCAGCGACACAGCATATCGTGTTTTGGTTCAAGAAATGAGCCATCTTTTTTCAAACACACTTTCAATTTTAGCAAAGTCTATTTCTATCTCAAAAGCTGATATAGACAGCGATGAGCCAGTTGGTGAAATAATTGCTAAGCGCAATAAGCCGATGGAAATTGATTTTAACGAACTTTACAATAACCGCTTTAAAGGTCTTTATAACGAAATAATTGAGTTTAACATCGATGCTACCGCTATTTCAAAGCAAGAGGATATGGCAAAATTTATGGACGCAAGGCGTGTAACCTTGATTTTAGCTGAGGTTCTAAAAACAATGAGCAATGCCCAGCCAAATTTCTACCGCTTTATGAGCAGTTCAAATGAATACGCAAAAGGTGCTTATAACAAGCTTAGAAGCAAATTGCTTTATACACTTCGGATTATAAATGATAATGCTGTTTACGAAAGCGAAGAAGAGTTTTTAAGCCGTGATTTACAAGGCGAAATCGCTGCGCTAAACGAGCTTATTATGATACTTGAAAATGAAGAGTTGCGCCTTGATGTGCTGCTTCGTGACCGCAAGATTTCTGGCACTATTGCTACATCGCTGATGAATGACACAGCGCAAATCAAATCAATCGTGCGTTCGCTAGCTGATATGGTAATAATGCTAAAAACTTACCAAGATGAAGATATCGAAAAAATGGCACTTCAAACTAAAAAAGAACAAGAGCTAGAAAATGTCAAAAAAGAAAAGGCAAGTTGAATTTTATAAACTTTGAATTTTTTGGCTCTATTAAGTGCAGCAAAACTGAATTTTATAAAATTCACGCAATTTAAAATTGAATTTTTTAAAAATTCAGTTTTAAAAAATTCAAATTGTAAAATCTTTTGTTTTCATTTTTTGCTTTTTGGCATACATATTTTTATCAGCTAAAGCAAAGGTCTCATCATAGTTTGAGGCTGCTTGTGCTACGCCAAAAGCTATAGAAAGCTCGCAAAAAGGCGTGATTTCAAGCTTATAATCACTCATGTGCTTGCTAAAAAATTCAAGCAATTCTTCTTTGTTTTCGTAGTCCTGTCCTTTTAAAATAGCTACAAATTCATCACCACCGATTCTAAAAACTGGGCTATGGGCAAAGCTTTTACAAATATGCGAACTAGCCATTTTGATTAAAGCGTCGCCTTGTTTGTGCCCATAATTATCGTTTAAGTATTTTAAATTATTCACATCAAAGACGATTACAGCGTAGTTTGGCTCATTTAAATTTTCTATGTAATTTGTATAGGCAGTTTTATTGCCTACTTTGGTCAAATCATCTTTGT
>CALEHZ010000207.1 GCA_937875715.1 uncultured Campylobacter sp.
AAAATGCTTTTTTTCATTTTTTCTCCTTTAAATTTTAGATTTTTCACTTTTTAAAATAATCATCAGGGCTTTGGCTGCCAAATCCGTGATTAAGCACCATTCTAGCGACCTTGCCGTCCTTTATATAAAAGTCAAAATAAAACGCACTAGAAACTCTAATCACTTTGTATTCTTCGCCGCCCACCTTCTCGGTGTGAGTGGTAAATTTATTGTAATATTTCTGGCTTCTATCAGCAAAGTTATACTCAAATCCCAGCTCGTCACCAAGTGCCAAGACCTCAGCCTCGCTACTACCTATCCTAATAGGCCCAAAGCTTACCATATTTCCAGCCTTGCCAGGGCGCGCGTCTATGTAGCCGATATTAGCTCTCTCAGGCCTTTTTGATGAGTTAAAATAAACCACATCCAGCCCTTCCCAGCCTAGCACTTGTGTAACCATACCGCTAGCTTTGCTAGCAGAGTATTTAGCTCTTTTCTCACGGCCAAAGATAAGTCGTGAGCGCTCAGGGTAATTGCCCACATATCGCTCCACCTTCATCAAAAGCCTATTAAATAGCCAGTGCGAAAGCGGATAAAATCCATGCTCATGAGCGTCATGAAACCACGCATCTTCTGCTTTTATCCAGCCACTTGCCACCGCCTCATCTGCGCTTTTCATACCCTTTAAGACAGGCAGCAAAATATACGCTCTATACCACAGCTTGCCATCTATTTCTTTTTCATCAGTTATGTAAATTTTTTCTTCTTTTTTTAGCTTTGCGATTTCTGTGGCATCGCCTGCTTCTTTGTGTAATTTTACGCCATCATTAGCAGTTCTTGCCCAGACGATTTTTAGATTTTCTGGTGTGTGTGCGAGAGCAAAAGAGCTAAGGCACAAAACAGCTACTAGTTTTTTCATTTTTTATCCTTTGAATTTTCTAAAATTCAAAAAATTCAGTTTGAATTTTTTAAAAGTGAATTTTTTATAAAATTCAGCCAAGAATACGCAGTAAAAAAAACTCAATCTTGCCGCAGTGTCAATGACTAGCAAATTCAAAGCCTGAATTTTTTAAAATCTAGAAAATTCAAAAAATTCAAAGCCTGAATTTTTTAAAACTTTAGATTAAAAACTCTAAAATTTTTAGGTAAATTCTTTACTCATTTGTTTTTTGCTATTTGCGATCTCGTTTTCAATAGCACTTGTTTGATTGCTATCAAGTCCTAATTCTTTGCTCAAAGCGTCCAAATATCCACGCTCTAAATAATGGTCAATGTCTATTACCATACAAGAAAGCGCATAAATCTCGCCGGCTTGTTCTTTGCTAGAAACCTGCCTTGCTAAAGCACTTGGATCAATAGGCACTTCAAGGAAAGCTGATATTACGCTATTTGCGTCTGTGTTTGGCAAAATCTTTGAAATGAGATCACACATACACTGACGCTCGTTTGCATCTATCATGCCATCAGCTCTTACGGCAAAGACCACAGCTTTTATAATTAGTTCTTGTTCTTTGCTTAGCATACCGCTTTGATATGGCATTTGTGGCGCATTTTGATACGATGCTTGATTATATTGGGCTTGATTTTGATTTGGCATGTTTTGAGCATTTTGGTAGCCCATTTGTGGCGCATTTTGAGCATTTTGCCCTTTGTATTTTTGATATAGCGAATATGCTAGAGCTCCAGCACCAAGCAGTCCTATGCCTCTTGCTGTGCCTTTATCTAGCCCACTAGTAAGTAGTGCGCCAAGTCCGCCCACACCTAGCAAAGTAGCGATATTGTTTTTGCCGCCAGCTGCGTTTAAAAGACCACCTAGCACCTGCCCAAGACCGCCGCCATTTGTGCCCATTTGATTTAGCATGCCGCTCATTTGATTTGCCATATTGCCGCCGTTCATTTGATTCATGCCGTTTTGCGCTAGTGAGCTAAGACCGCTTTGAAGTAGATTCATAAATGACATTTTTCATCCTTTAATTAGAATTTGATTGTGTTTGATCGCCTGAATTTTCTGGCTTTGCTTGTTCGTTTGGTTCTTGTGACTCTTTTGGTGGTTGCCAGCCTTGTGTTTGTTGACCTGCTGATTGTGCGTTATTTTGTGGTTGCCAGCCTTGTGTTTGTTGTGAGGCTTGTGGTTGTCCTTGTGGTTGCCCAGCGTAGTTTTGTGGTTGTGCTGGTTGCTGCCAGTTTTGATTAGGCTGTCCTTGCCAAGTTTGTCCGTAATTTTGTGCTTGCTGTGCGTAGTTTTGTTGCGCTTGCCAGTTTTGGTTTGGTTGCCCTTGCTCAGGTTTTTTCTTTCTAAACAAAAATACAGCAAGAATGCTAAGCACAGCAACGCCCAATAAAACATAGCTTAAAACTGGTCTATACGAAATCCACGAAATAGCGATGATGATAAGCGACCACGCAAGTCCCAAAAGTGAGCCAATAACGCTTACTATGCCAGATGTGATACCACCCAAAAACGGCAATATATAAGCCACAGCCACAATAGGAGCTAAGATCATCTTAATTCCAGCTGAAACTATAAAAAAGCCAATAAACCTAAATACCCAAGTCCAGATTGTATTTGCGGTTTCTTCTTTATCCACCATTTCATCGATGCTAACGCTACCTACATCCAAACGGCTAAAAAACTTGCCATTTGTGGCTTTGTATTCTGTGAAGGTGTCGTTATTTATCTTTGCTACTAAAGAAACCATAACTTCATTTGGAATGTATTCAAAGCTTATTTCTACATCGCCGATTTGAGGTTTATTTTGGTCGTAGCCAAAGTAGATTTTATTATCATAGATTTTAAACAAATCAGTAGCAAATTTAGTGCTTATTAAATCATTTAAATGCGAAAACTGACTAAGCGATAGCTTTTGCCTGCCTTTTATTTCGCCAATTTGCTTTTTGTTTAGCGAATATGCGCCAAAGTTTACTTTGTTT
>CALEHZ010000208.1 GCA_937875715.1 uncultured Campylobacter sp.
TCCATTTCATACCAAAGTATTCTTGTGCAGCGTAGGTAATATCGCTATCTCCACCACTTGCAGCGCAAACAAACCTACTAAGCCCTCTATGAGAAAGATATACCATCGGAAAGATGAGAAAGCACATCACCACAATCGGCCAAAAGCCACCAGTTCCTGCGCGAATCGGCAGATACAAAATGCCAGCTCCAACAGCAGTGCCAAAGAGCGACATCATCCATCGAGTGTCAAAACTATTCCACTTAAGCTTTGATTCCATTTTTTCCCCTTTAAGAAAGATTTTATGAAATTATACTACGATAAAATAAATTTTGTTGTGATTTTGTAAAAAATTTATTGTAAAAAATTTTATTTTTTATTTACTATTTTAAGTTTTATTTAAAAAACAAAGTCAATTGTATGACTTTTTATGGCTGAATTTCATAAAAGTGAATTTTATAAAATTCAAAAAGTATGCAGTTTTAAAAGTCAAAAAATTCAAGCTTTTTATAAAATTCAAGTTGAATTTTATGGCTTTTTGAGATTTTGGTTGAATTTTATGAAAGTGAATTTTATGAAAGTGAATTTTATGAAATTCAGCTATTTTACATAGCGCCACCAAGGTTTTGTGCTGCTGCTAGGCTCAAATCTCTCGCCCATCATCGGTGCGATGATTTTTAACTCTTTTTTGTTTTGATATAAAATTTCTATGACTTCTTTCCAATTTCTGCCGCTGTTAAAAACGCCCCAGTGTAAGGGCACAAGGGCTTTTGCGTCTAAATCCTTACAGGCTTTTATGACCTGCGCTGGATGCAAATGCGCACCAATTCTTTTTGTATGCCAGCCGTCAATGCCCAAAAACGCAAGCTCAAATGGTCCGTATTTTTGTCCAATTTGCGCAAAATGAGCGCCATATCCGCCGTCACTGCCAAAGAAGAATTTTTTATCATCAAAGCTTAAAATATAGCTATTTACTAGGCTTTTATTTTTATCAAATGGGCTTCTTCCGCTGTAATGTATAGTGCTTTGCGCTGTTATTGTAAGTCCTGAGATTTCGCTCTCATCACCCCAGCCAAGCTCTGTGATTTTATCCTCTTCTACGCCCCAGCTGGCAAGAGTCTTTTTAAGCCCCAAAGGCACGATATAATGGCGCGCAAAAAGGGTTTGGATGCTTTTTTTCTCTAAATGATCGTAGTGATTGTGCGTGATTATGATTATATCAAGCTTTGGAAGATCTTTTTGATAAATTGGCGGCTGGGCAAAACGCCTCATGGCAAAAGGAAAGGCAGAAGCATTCTCAAAGACAGGGTCAATGAGCACTCGAAGTCCTTTTAACTCAGCCAAAACCGAGCTGTGTCCAAGCCAGTAAAATGCTAAATTTTCTGCTTTTGTGCTAAAATCATCCTTGTTTTTGCGAATTAGTGGCATCGGCTGACGGGGCGCATTTAGAGTAAAAAAATAGAACTTCACATAAGAATAAAGATCATCAAATAGCGCAATATCCGTGTTTATATGACTTTTAAAAAGCCCTGTTTTAGCATCAAAATAGCTAAGATTTCCAAATCTTTTTAGTCCAGCATCACTAATGCCGATTTCTTTGTAAATAAAAAAGCCTAAAAATATTGAAATAAAGAAGAATAAAGCGATTAAATAAAGAAAAATTTTAAAAATTTTTTTTAACATTTTTATCAAAATTCCAAAGATTTCATAAAATTCAGTGGTTAATTATAGCTGAATTTTACTTCTTGGCTGCTTTTTTGGCTATAATTTGGCTAAATTTTTGGCAATTTTTGGGGAGTTTATGACGCAGGTTTCATTAGAAAGTGATAAAATGCTAGATAATTTCGTGCTAAACTACGAATTTAGCAAGGCGCTTGGCATTTCAAGCACGGCTTATAAATTTTGGAAAAACACGATAAGTGCGCATTTTGTCGGCTCTCGTGCTGTTTTTTTGCTAAAATCAAGCGTGCCAAAAAAATACGCCCACGCACTGCCTTTGTGTAGCGATTTAAGCGGACTTGTGCTAGCAAATGCCTTTTGTGCCTTTTGTGGACTGGCAAACTCGCATTTGGTGGGTTCAAACTGCTCAAAGCTAAATGAAATCCTTGAAATTCGCAAGATCGGCGTTTTTAAATTTGTGAATTTAAGGGCGTTTTACAAGCACATTGGTTTGGCTGAGGGCACTAAAATCTACATTGAAAAGTGTAAGTATTTTTCGCCTGAGCCACTTGAAAAACGCATAAAAATCACGCCTACGCTGTGTTTGGGGTATTACTGAATTTTATAAATTTAAGGAAAAAGCATGAGAGGAATAGTGATAAAAAAGGGCTTAATAGGCGCAGATGATGGTAAATACTTCACTTACGAAGGCTATGAAAATCTTGATGTAGGCGATGAAGTTGATTTTACAGCTAGCGACGATGGCAAGGCAAAAGAAATTTTTCTTATCAAAAAAGCTTATTATAATTCAGAAAATTCAGGCTCAAGAAATTCAGGCTCAAATAGCTATAATTCAGAAAATTCAGGCTTTAACGGAAGTAATTTAGAAAATTCAGGCTTTGGTGGCAAGCTTGGCAGCACCAAACTTTTTGGCGTTATTGGCAGTGTAATTGGGCTTTTTAGCGCGGTTTTTTATGTGGGCTGGTTTTTTGCGCTTTGTGCGTTTTTGCTGCTGCTTTTAGCGCTTCACAATGCCTCTGTAATCAGCGGTTCAAGGACTTTGTTTATCACATACTTAAAAGGCATAATCGCTAATTTTATAGGCATTGGTTTTGTGTGGCTTGGGATTGTTTTGGGCGCAGTTTTATTTTTTGCCGGTGGTGGCGCAAGCAGCATTTTGGGTATTTTGGTCGCACTTGTTGGCGTATTTTTGCTGATCTATGCTTTCTTAAATTGGATAAAAACTTATTTTGAGCTTAGCTATTTAAGCGGCAATAATATGTTTAAATACTTCGCAATTGTTTATATAATCGGCGTTTGCAGCACTTGGCTTTTTGGACTTGGATACATTATAATGGGAATTGCCTTTGGACTTCAAGCTTTTGGCTGGTGGCAGCTAAGCTCGCTAAAAAGGGCATTTTAAGGCTTTAAAAAATTCTATATAATTTCTATATAATAATGAAAAGGAAATTTTAAGGTTTGAATTTTTTGAGTTTGAATTTTTTGAGCCAAATTTTATAAAATTCACTGCTTAATTATAAAATTCATCCATTTAAAAGCTGCTTTTTATAAAATTCAGTTTTGAAAAAGCCCTAAAATTCGTGCTTTCAAGCTAAGACAAGAAAGCATTTTAAACTTTTTTTATTTTTTTAAATTTTTTTTCCATTTTTAAGCAAGATTTAAGAATTAGGCTTGTATAATTCCACTTCGTCTTTGAGAAAAGACACCGCTAAAAAGCTTTGAAATAAAGCATTATAGCAAGTTTTTTAAGTTTTTATATTGTTAAACGAATACAAAGTCAATCTTTGAAATCTAAACAAGTGATCTAATCGAGC
>CALEHZ010000209.1 GCA_937875715.1 uncultured Campylobacter sp.
GGCGCTATTTTAAGTAAAGATGCACCGCCCTATTCTATCATGGCTGGAAATCCAGCCAGAGTGGTTAAAATGCGCTTTAGTGATGAAATAATTGCCGATTTAGAAAATTCAAAATGGTGGGAATATGACTTTTTGCTAGCTGCTAGTAAGGATAGAAAAATCGCTGATTTTTTGCCTTTAAAAGAGCCAAAAGAGTTTATTTTATGGTGGAGAAATGGAGGCAGTGAGCTAATGAAAGAGTATAAAATGAGCAGACAAAAAGCTAGAATTTTTAGAGAAAATAACGAAGTAAAATTACAAAGGCTGTGATTTTAAAAAATTCAAAAAGGAAAAATAATGCTTGAAATTCAAAAAAAATATGGTCTAATTTTAAAAGGCGCAAATATCATTTTAAATGATTTTACCTTTGAGAGACCATTTGCCGCCTTTGGCAACAATATGTTTGTAAAAGCGGTAGGGGGGGGGGTACAGCTATGTGGGCGCAAATACAATTTTGCGAGATACCACGCTAGGGAGGTATTGTAGCATCGGCGATAACTGCTGCGTGGGCATCGGCAGGCACGCGCTTGAGTGGGCGAGCACGGCAAGCATGACTAGCACATCATTTATGTTTGGCGAGCTTTGCAGCCACGGCAATTTTGATGGCAAAATCGAGCCTTGTAAGCAAATGAGCTGGTGGCCACAGCACTCGCAAATTGGACATGATGTGTGGTTTGGCACAGGTGTGTTTTTGCCTGGTGCAAAGCCTGTAAATATCGGCACCGGCGCTGTCATCGGCGGCAAAAGCGTGGTAACAAAAGATGTGCCGCCCTACGCAGTAGCTGCTGGCAATCCTGCCAGAGTGGTAAAAATGCGCTTTAGTGATGAAATAATTGCTGATTTGCTAGAGAGTAAATGGTGGGATTATGATCTAAATTATTTTTACGCTAAAACTGGCATAAAGATACCAATTAGCGATGTAAAAGACTTTTTGAGCTTTTTAAAAGATTATAAAGAGCTTTTAGAAAAACACAAAATGAATGAACAATTACAAAAAGCAACCTGCGATGGCAAAAGTCTTAGTATTATAAATGTTTGAATTTTTTACTTCGTAACGCTAGCTAGAATTTTATAAAATTCAGTGACTTCGTTCACTGCTGCGAAAGTGAATTTTTTAAAAAATTCACTTTTTAAAAAATTCAGTGCTCATAAAATTCAGGCTTGAATTTTTACTTCATAGTGTCGGCTGAATTTTCCAAACTGCAGTAGGGTTGAATTTTTTAAAAATTCAAAATATACAAAGTAAAAAGCCAAAAAATTCAAGCCTATTTTTTAGCCAAAAGCCTCTCAATCCTAGCTAAACTAGCTTTGATTTCATTTATTTCACCTGTTATTTGATTTTCTCCGATTTGCCCGCCTAAAATTCGCACAAATGCCTTGCTGGCAAATTCTTTAAAGTTTGCTAATTCATTTAGTGTGATTTGTTCTCTATTATCGCTTATTGTGCCTTGTGGGGTGCTGCTGTTGTGCAAGCGTAAAATGCCAAAATCTCTGGCGATTTTTTGTTTCATTTCATCATCGCTAATATCGTCCAAATGCCTAAATAAGTGTGTTGCTGCTCCCATATCCCACATTTTAAAATGTAAATATCCAAGGCCTTCTAAAATATTTGCATTTTGTGTAAAATTGCTAATGAGCTGGCTTTCAATATAAATTAGGGGCTTGTTTTTGGCGATGAGTTCTTTCGTGCCACGAAGTGCTGGGGCTTCCATACCCTCAATATCCATTTTTATAAGGCTGATTTTTTCTTTTATTTTTAGGCTATCGATGGGCTTGCAATCTACGATTATGCCGCTCCCCCCCCCCATTTGATTTATGGCGCTAAGGTGCATCATACCGTAATTATGCGGGATTTCAGCTTCAAACTCTAGGCTTTCATTTTTATCGCTTGCGCCCATCGCAATGATTTGAATTTTATCCTCAAAGCCATTGATTTGCACGCTTTTTTGGGCGATTGCCACCATTTTGGGATTTGCTTCGATGCCGATTACTTTGTAGCCAAGCGCGGCAAAAAACAAAGCGTGATTGCCGATATTTAAGCCAACATCTAAAATAACGCCACTTTTATCCTTATTTACACGCTCAAGCTCCTCTTTCATCTCCACTAGCATTTCGTATTCGTAGGGCTTTTTGGTTTTATCTACGATGCGCTCGATTAGATTTGTGCTGCGGTTTGGAGCATACATTTTATAGGCGATACCGACCTCATCAAGCTTTAGTTCTATTATGTCGTTCATTTTGTCTCCTTTTTTACTTTTTGTTAATGTTTTTTACGGAATATTTTAAAATTGAATTTTATAAAAAGTGTTGAATTTTATGAATTTAAAAAATTCAATATGTGAATTTTTTAAAACTATAAAAATTCCATAAAATTCAGCTTTGAATTTTATGGAATTTTATAAAATTCAAGCCTAGCAAGGCATTTCTATTATTTCCCATGGAAGTCCGTTTGCGTTTAACTCATCCATAAATGGTTTTGCATCAAACTCTTCCATATTAAACACACCTTTTCCACTCCAAACGCCCTTTGCTACTAGCTTTGCGCCTATCATCGCAGGCACGCCTGTTGTGTAGCTCACAGCCTGTGCGCCAGTCTCAGCGTAGCAGTCCTCGTGCTGGCAGACATTGTAAATATAGACTTTTTTAGCTTTGCCATCTTTTGTGCCGCTTATCACGCAGCCTATATTTGTGCGGCCTTTTGTGCGAGCGCCAAGCGTAGCAGGATCTGGCAGCAAAGTCTTTAAAAACTGAATAGGCACGATTTTTACGCCATTATGCTCTACTTCATCAATGCGTAACATTCCTACATTTTCTAGGCATTTCATGTGACGCAAATAGCTCTCACCAAAGGTCATAAAAAAGCGAATTCTTTTAAGGCTTGGGATGTTTTTTACAAGGCTTTCAAGCTCTTCGTGATACATTAGATAGCTCTCTTTTGGCCCCACTTTTGGATAATCCCAGCTAAAATGTTCACTTAGTGGCTCAGTTTCTATCCACTTGCCGTTTTCGTAGTAGCGACCTTTTGCGCTTACTTCACGCAGGTTTATTTCAGGGTTAAAGTTTGTAGCAAAAGGATAGCCGTGGTCGCCTGCGTTACAATCTAATATATCAATTTCGGTGATTTCATCAAAGAGATAATGCTGGGCATACGCACAAAATACATTTGTAACGCCTGGATCAAAGCCAGAGCCAAGCAGCGCCATAAGACCTGCGCCCTTGAACTTATCATTTCTTGCCCATTGCTCTTTATACTCAAAGTGCGCAGTGTCAGGATGCTCGTAGTTTGCGGTGTCGATATAAGGAATTCCAGCTTCCACGCAAGCATCCATCAGCGTCAAATCCTGATAAGGCAAAGCTAGATTGAGAAGTAAATCTGCTTTTATTTCTTTTATTAGCCGTGCGACAGCAGCGGTATCATCAGCATCTATCGTGGCTGTGGCGATATCCACGCCAACTCTCTCTTTTATAAAAGCAGCTATTTCATCGCATTTGCTTTTTGTCCTGCTTGCTAGCGTGATTTTAGCAAACGCGTCGCCTGCTTTCATCGCCATTGCTGATTTTACCGTAGCTACGCGTGATACGCCACCAGCACCAATTATTAGTAAATGTTTCATTGTAACCCCCAAATTTTTTATAAAATTCAAAATTGAATTTTATAAAATTCAATTTTGCACAAGTTGCGGTATATTGATATTTATAAACAAATCGCCATATTTATGCTCAAACTCCATTTTGCCGCTCATTTGATTTAAAAGCAAATTGACAAAAGAAAAATCAAGCTTTTTTGATTCATTAATAGCAAGTCTTACGCTGCCTTGTTCAAAAGCTCTTGCTAGATTTTTAATCTCTTCGCTATTTAATCTAGTTTCTTTATCGCAAATCATAAAATCAGCTTGATTTTTAGATACTTTTTCTAGCCTTTTACTTTCTTGCAGAGCCAAATGATATTTATATGCCATATCAGAGAGCGCTGTGGCGATTTCTTCTAAGAAATCAGCTGCTTTTTGGATTTGATCCATAGGAATGCAATTTGTATGCTTAGCGGCTAAAACATACTCATCAGGGTCTATTCCGTAGTTATGAGCGATAATTCTTAGTTTTCTTTCATCAACTTCTTCAAAACGAACTTGCCCACCGATAAATGAGCCAATCATCTGTCCTT
>CALEHZ010000210.1 GCA_937875715.1 uncultured Campylobacter sp.
AAATTCAGCCCTGAATTTTATAAAATTCGCCCTGCTTTGTTCTAATTGAATTTTATAAAATTCGTTTTATAAAATTCGCTCTTTTATTTTTGTAAATTTTATAAAAAAACACTAAAATTTAGCTACAATACAGCTTTTTTTTAAAGCCTTTGAAAGCCTTATATGATAGCACTTATTATATTTTTATTTACTATTTTTTGTATTATTTTTCGCCCTTTTGGACTTGGGATTGGCACTTATGCTGTGATTGGTGCGGTTTTGAGCCTGATTTTTAAGCAAGTAAGTTTTAATGATTGTTTGAGCGCTTTTAGTATTGTGTGGGACGCTAGCCTTAGCTTTTTGGGTATTATTATTTTTTCGCTTGTTCTTGATGAAATCGGCTTTTTTGAGCATGCTGCTAGGCAAACTGCCCTACTTTGTGGTGCAAGTCTAAAAAGGCAATTTATCGGTCTTATGCTTCTTACTGCCGTCATCAGCGCACTTTTTGCTAATGATGCTGCGGTTCTGATTTTATCGCCAATTATCTTAGCACAGGCAAAAATGCTGAATTTAAGCCAAAAATCCACGCTTGCGCTACTTTTGGCAACTGGCTTTATGAGCGATAGCGCAAGTCTTCCTTTTGTGTTCTCAAATCTCACCAATATCATCACCGCTGGCTTTTTTGGCATTGGATTTTGGCAGTATTTTGAAGCACTTTTTGCTCCTTTTATTTTTAGCGTGTTTTCAAGCCTTTTGATTGCCTTTTGGATTTTAAGGCAAGATCTTAGCGCAAAGCTTGATTTAAACGCACTTAGAGCAAATTATCAAATCATTGCAAACAAACATCTTTTTATCTTTTGCTGGATATTTTTGGCTGTTTTGCTTTTTGGCTATGCTTTGGGCGACCTTTATCATTTGCCTTTTTGTGTGTTTGCACTTGGCGGTGCGCTCGTTTTTTTAGGCATTTGTCTGCGTTTAGGCGCCTTAAAAATAAAGGTGATTTTTGCTCGCACGCCTTGGCAGATTTTGTGGTTTTCACTAGCACTTTATATCATCGTTTGGGGGCTAAAAAACGCTGGATATAATGAGATTTTAAGCGAGCTTCTAAAAGCTAGCCAAAAGCTTGGTGAGATATCATTTGTGATGCTTAGCGGACTTTTTGCTAGTATTTTAAGCTCATTTATGAATAACTTGCCTGCGATGATGATGATGGACATAAGCCTAGCTGATGTGGGACATTTTGATAGCGTTAAAAAAGCGGTGTTTGCTAGCATAATCGGCTGTAATGTCGGTGTGAAATTTACCCATTTTGGCTCGCTTGCTACGCTTTTGTGGCTCTATACACTGCGTGCAAAAGGGCAAAATATCAGCATTAAAAGCTATTTGATTTTTAGCTTTAAAATTACCTTGCCTGTGCTCTTTTTTACGCTATTTGGGGTTTATTTGTTTAGCTAAAATATCACTTTTATCCCTTAAAAGATGAATTGGGTTATTATAATATTCTTGGCTACACTTTAAGCTTTAAAAAAAAGTTTAAAACTCTAGTTTTTTATATTCCGCGCAGGCAAAATCAACGCCTTTTTGGCAGATTTTGTTAAAAATTTCTTTTGCATTGTCTTTTTCATTTGCGCCTAAATAGTGTAGCCCAAGCAAAAAGCAAGAATCGAAATATTCATCATTTGCGCATAATTCTTTTGCGCTTTTTAATGTTTTTTCATCAAAACCAAAGAGAGTAAAATTCGCAAAAGTTTTGGAGCGTAAATCGCCGTTTTTGGCAACATTTTCTAAGATTTCTTTGCCTTTTTTCAAATCTTTTTTTGTGCCAATTCCATTTAAATACGCCAAACCAAGTGCCAAGCAGCCTTCTAATTCTTTGCCATCGCAAGATTCTTTGTATAGTTCAAACGCCTTTATATCGTCTTTTTGGGTGCCTAAGCCTTTTTGATATAAATTGCCTAAAAGATCACATGCTAAGAAATTACCTTCATCGCAGAGTTTTTTGGTAAAATTCACATTTTCATTTTGGTCTTTATTTGTGTATAAAAAATTTATACAAGAGCTTTTGTCGCCGTTTTGACAATTTAGCTTTAAAGCGCTTATATCGGCACAAAACAGGCTATAAGTAGCCAAAATAGTTAAAAAAATCTTTTTCATTGAATTTCTTTGATTTTTGGAATTCTAAAATTCCATGTGATTAAAGCTCGTAGCGATTATAGCTCGTAGCCAAGCATACCATTAAAATCATTTTTAACGCCCAAAATATCAAGCTGGGCGCCGATAATTGCTCTGTGATGTAAGCTGTGATTTAAAATCGCTAAAATGAGATTTGCGCGAGTTTTTTTGAATGTAATGCCAGGGAAACTTAATTCATCCATTTTTTCTAGCTCTACGCAGTTTTTTGTAATCTCAATGATTTTTTCATCACAGTTAGCGCAAAGCTCTTTAAGTGCGTTTAAATCATCATTTTTGATGCTCAAATCAGTGTTAATTTGGCTTAAAATTTCGCTACAATCCACATTTGCCCACTTAGCAAACACAGCGCCAAAAACAGCTACATTCACGCCTATTAGGTGGCAAAGCTCAGTTTTTACGCTTTTATAAAAAGTTCCGCAGTCTTTGTCTAAATCATTTTGGCTAAGATTTTTTAGCACCTCAAACATCGCCAAATTCGCCTTTTGATTAAATTTTGCTTGTATTAAAAGTATATTTTTCATTCTGCCTCCTTTATGATTGATTCAAGTCCTTCACACTTGATTGCAATAATTTGTTTTACAGCTTTTAAATCTGCGTCTGTTTTTTTGATTTTGATTTTTTTGCCAAATTTTACCGGCACACCGCAAGGAATGTCATCTTCGTCAAGCACCGAACAGATCAGCGTTTGTCCTTTTTTTTCTATGATTGCTTCGCACATTTTTACAACCCCAGCAGCTGGTGCGTAGTATGCTGATGTGCCAAGCAGCGAAATTATGTGAGCGCCTGATTTTTTGGCATGATTTTCTAGGATTTGTTCTGGGTCAAAATCGGCTTTTTCTCCGCAAGCCTGAATGTCATAAAGGACCATATGTTCGCCATGCTCGCCTAAAATTTGTGCTTTTACTTGTGAATTTCTTAAACCATAATAAGCAGCAACTTCAAATCTAAGCCTTGCGCTATCAAGTTCTCCAGCCATTCCAAGCACATTTTGCTTAGCAAAACCGCTTGCTTTTTGTGCTACATAGGTCATAGGATCAAGTGGATTTGTAACTACGATTATCACGCTTTTTGGAGCATATTTAGCGATTTTTTTAGCAGCACTTGCTACTATTTTTGCGTTCGCTTTTAGTAGTTCTTCTCTGCCTTGTCCTTCTTTTCTAGTAAAACCAGCTGTAATGACGCATATATCAGCGTTTTTGATGATTTCATAATCATTGCTTGCTTTTACTTTCGTATCAGCGCAAAAGACGGCGCTAAGATGATTTAAGTCAATTGTCTTGCCAAGTGCTAGGTCTTTGTTAATATCTACAAGAGAAATTTTAGAAATCTTAGTTCTAGCAATAAGCAGTGCAGCTATGCTAGCGCCGACATTTCCAGCTCCAATGATTGCTACTTTCATTTTTATCCTTTTTAAAAAGTTAATTTTAATTGAATTTTATAAAATTTCAAAAATCTTAAAAAATTCAAAGCTGAATTTTTTAAAATCCAAAAAATTCAACTCGGCTGCAGTTTAAAAATTTAAAGCTGAATTTTTTAAAAAATTCAAAAAATTCATAAAATTCAAAGCCCCATTTTGTTTGGATTTAAAATATTATTTGGATCAAACGCCCTTTTTATCGCGCGAAATAGATTCATCTCAGCTTCACTAAATGCTAGATTCATAAAAGGTGCTTTTGATATGCCTATGCCGTGTTCGCCACTAAGTGTGCCGCCAAGCTCCACAGTAGCTTTAAAAATCTCAGTAATCGCCTCGTGTCCACGCTTTACAGCCTCTGGGTCGTCTTTATCCACCATTACATTTGTATGGACATTGCCATCGCCTGTGTGCCCAAAACACGGCGTAATCACATTATATTTTTTTGAAATTTCAGCGATTTTTTCAAGCAAGGCAGGTAGCTTTGAGCGTGGGACGGTGATGTCTTCATTTAGTTTTAGTGAGCCATAACAAGTAATTGCCTGAGAACAATTTCGCCTAGCAAACCAGATATTAGCGCTCTCATCAGCATTTGCAGCGATTTTAAAATCACTTGCGCCATTTGCCTCAAAATGCTTTTTAAGCTCCATCAAATCAGCATCTATCACACGCTCGTCATTGCCGTCCATATCGCTTATCAAAATCGCCCCAGCATCAAGTGGCAAACCACGATGAAATCTCTCTTCTACGGCTTTTATACATAAATTATCTAAAAATTCCATTGCTACAGGGCTCACGCCTGCTGCCATGGTCTTAAAAACAGCGTTCATCGCATGATTTACGCTAGGAAATACGCCCATTGCGGTTTTGCTAAACTTTGGCTTAGCGATTAGCTTTAGCGTGATTTCGCTGATCACAGCCAAAGCACCTTCACTAGCAATTAGAATTCCAGCTATATTAAATCCAGCTACATCTTTTATAGTGCGTTTTCCAGCACGCACTATATCGCCATTTGGTAGCACAGCACGAAGTGCCATTACATAGTCTTTTGTGATGCCGTATTTGGCTGCTCGCATGCCGCCACTATTTTCGCTGACATTGCCACCAAGCGTGCTGTAGCCTTCGCTAGCAGGATCAGGCGGATAAAAAAGTCCAAGTTTTTCTACTGCTTTTTGAAGGTCTTTGTTAATGACACCTGGCTGGACGACTGCAACCATGTTTTCAAGGTCGATTTCAAGGATTTTATTCATGTGCTTTTCTAGGCAAAGCACCACGCCACCGCTACTTGCCAACGCTCCACCTGTAAAGCCAGAACCAGCACCACGAGGCACCACTACGATTTTATTTTCATTACAATATTTTAGAATTTTGCTTATTTCTTCTTCATTTCGTGGAAAAAGCACAGCGTCTGGCAGGTAGCGTTTTCTAGTGGCGTCGTAGCAATAAGCGATTTTATGCGCATCGTCAAAATACGCATCATCGCTGCCTAAAAGTTTTGTAAAAAATTCAATGTGTTTTTTATCCATTATTTTTGCTCATCAAGTAAAAATCTGTAATATTTATCATAGTTATTTATATGCTCGCCATCAAGCTTCCAAAAAATCGTGTTTATATCACGCACACGAGTATAAAAAGGCAGATGATACTCAGCTATTTGTCCGCTTTTGAATTTTTTAAGTGGCTTAAAGCTGCCGCAGTCAACAAACATAGCCTCATTTTCAAGCGCTATAAAGATAACTCCAGCGATATTAGCAGCACACGCTAGGCGAAAATCTTCTTGCCCTGGATTTGGCTTATATTCAATGCTAAGTTGCGCTCCAACCAAGTCTGGATGAACAAAGGTGATATTTGGGAAAGCCTTAATTACTTGTTCGTAAACTTCTACATTTGGCGCAATAATCAGCGCTCTGTCATAAAGGTAGTTTAGCACGATTTCATCGCCATTTTGTGGCATGTAGTTTGGCACTGGCAAAGATTTTTGCTTTAGCTGTGAATATACCTCAAAATGCACTGCTGCACGAGCTCCGTCCTTGCTATCGACGACCACGCGCGCAATTATGGTCTTAAGCCCATTGCCAAAATTTCGCATTACAACGCCGCTAGAACCAAGCACAATATCTGGGCTATCACTTATATAGCCACCACTTCCGTTGCTATCAAGCAAAGCTGTGCGGTATTCTGGCATATTAAAGCTTGCACCTAGCGCAAATGCGCTTAAAATCAAGGTAAAAAGAAGTTTTTTCATTGCAAATCCTGTAAAAAAATTTCGCAAGTATAGCAAAAAAGTGCTAAAAATAAAGGTATAATTTCATAAATTATTTAAAAAATTCACTCTAAAAGGTGCGAAAAATGACTTTAAAAGATCTGCAAAAGACTTATATAATCGCTGAAATGTCAGCAAATCACAACGGCGATTTTGAAAAAGCAAAAGAGATAGTAAAAGCCGCAAAAGACGCAGGTGCCGATGCTATAAAGCTTCAAACTTATAAGCCAGAAACTATCACGCTAAATAGCTCTAATGCTGAGTTTATGATAAAAGGCGGACTTTGGGATGGATATAGACTTTTTGATTTGTATGCTGAGGCGATGACGCCGTGGGAGTGGCACGAGCCTTTGATGAAATACGCAAACGAACTTGGGCTTGATTGCTTTTCATCGCCTTTTGACAAAAGCGCTGTGGATTTGATGGAAAGCCTTGATATGCCAGCATTTAAAATCGCAAGCTTTGAAATAACAGATATAAATCTAATAAAAGAGTGCGCAAAGCATGGCAAACCGGTGATAATTTCAACTGGGTGCGCTCATTTAGGCGATATTGATAGGGCAGTAGAAGCCTGTCATAGCGTAGGAAACGACCAAATTGCCTTGCTAAAATGTACTTCAAGCTATCCAAGCCCTTATGAAGATATAAATCTTAGGGCTTTGGAGAGTTTAAAACGCACCTTTGGCTGCGTGGTGGGGCTTAGCGACCATACTTTTGGCTATGAAGTAGCGCTTGGTGCTGTGGCACTTGGAGCAAAAATCATTGAAAAGCACTTTATCATTAAGCGAAGTGATGGTGGGCCAGATAGTGGATTTTCTATGGAAGCAGATGAGTTTGGCGCTATGTGTAAGGCGATAAGAAATCTAGAACTTGCTCTTGGCGATGAAAAATATGAACTTACGCCAAAGCAAAAGA
>CALEHZ010000211.1 GCA_937875715.1 uncultured Campylobacter sp.
TGGGATATGATGCTAGGACGCATGCGCAAATGCTCTTTAGCGCCTTAATTTCAGGGCTAAATGCGCAGGGCTTGGAGCTTTTTGACATAGGGCTTGCGCCTACGCCGGTGGGGTATTTTAGCGTGTTTAGTGGTGAGTTTGATGCTAATGTGATGATTACAGGCTCGCATAATCCAAAAGAATATAACGGCTTTAAAATCACAATTGGCACTGATAGCTTTTTTGGTGCTGACCTTCAAAAGCTTGGCGCAAAGGTGCTTGAAATGATAGAAAGCGACCCGCAATCAGCTGAAATTCCAGAAAATTCAAGCGCAAAAGACTTTGATATTTTAAGCAAATACGAAGATTTTTATGCTAAGAATTTTGCGCATTTAAAGGGCTTTGATTTACCTTTTGTGTGTGATTTTGGTAACGGCGCAGCTGGCGTGGCAGCAAGTTGCATCATAAAAGCTCTAAATCTAAACGCAAAAATGCTCTACGCCGAACCTGATGGCAATTTTCCAAATCACCACCCAGACCCAAGCGTGGAAGAAAATTTAGCCGATTTAAAAGCTGAGTTAGCAAAAGGTGAGGCAAAAATCGCTTTTGGCTTTGATGGAGATGGCGATAGAATCGCAGTTCTTAGCTCACACCGCTCTATTAAAGGCGACGAACTTGCCTATCTATACGCTCTAAATATGAAAAATCCACGAGTGCTAGGCGAAGTAAAATGTAGTCAAAATATGTATGATGAAATAAACAAGCTTGGCTCTGCTTTTATGGGCAAAACCGGTCATAGCAATATCAAAAAGGCGATGAAAGAGCTAAACATTGACATGGCAGCAGAAGTGAGCGGGCATATTTTCTTTAAAGAGCGATATTTTGGCTTTGATGATGCGATTTATGCGATGATAAGGGCTTTGGAGCTACTTTATAAAGGCTTTGATTTTGACGCTGAACTTGATAAATTGCCAAAGCTTTACTCAACCGATGAAATAAAAGTAGAAGTTAGCGAAAGCACGAAATTTAGCATAATAGAGTGTATTAAAAAAGAGCTTGAAAGTGCTGATTTGCCTGAGATTTTAGACATCGTGGATATCGATGGACTTAGAGTGCGTTTTGATGCTGGCTGGGCACTAGTGCGAGCAAGCAACACCACGCCTGTGCTAGTTACTCGCTTTGAGGCACGAAGCAAAGCTGAACTAGAAGAGATCCAAACACGCTTTAAAAAGCTAATTGACGAAGTAAAAGCAAAATTTATTTAAAGTCTAGTGCTAAAACAGCCGCCAAAGCTGAATTTTCTAAGTTTTAGAAAATTCGGCTTAGTTTTTAAAAAATTCAGCCCTAAATTTTATAAAATTCATTTAATTATAAAAAATTCAGCACTTTAATTCACTGCTGCCAAAGTGAATTTTTATAAAATTCAAGCCTTGAATTTTATAAAACTGAGCACAATGGCAAAAGTAAATTTTATAAAATTCACTAAGGCAATAGTTTATAACAGCTGAATTTTATGGATTTTTTAGAATTTCAAAGTGAATTTTATAAACAAGCAAATTTCATAAAATTCAGCATTTGAATTTTATGAAATTTTATAAAATTCACTAAACATCAAGATGTTTTACATCTTTTGCGTGTGCTTGGATGTAGTCTCTGCGAGGTTCTACCTCATCGCCCATAAATAGCTCAAAAATCTCGCTGGCTTTCTCCATATCTTCTACGCCGATTTTTAGTAGGCGGCGATTTTCAGGGTTCATCGTAGTCTCCCAAAGCTGGTCAGGATTCATCTCGCCAAGACCTTTGTAGCGCTGGATATCTGCGCCTTTTTTGGCATTTGCTTCAATCTCATCTAAAATCGCTACAGGATCGCCACCAAGGTCAATTCCACGCTCTTTCATCTTATTATTTAGATGTAAAGCCTCTTCAAAAATCGCATTTGTAAAAAGATTATCATTTATAACAAGCTCTTCAAGGCCATTATCAGTTTGCGCATAAATGCGAATTTCATCATCACTTAAATAGCTATTTAAGATATTAAAGCCATCATTTTCGATCTTTGCTTTAATCACTTCAAAAAGCTCAGTATACGGAAGTCCTATAAAATCAGGATTTTCTATCATATAGCGAATCGCATCAATGATATTAAAGCGTTTTTTAAGCTCATTTAGCATAGAGCGGTATTGCGCCACAAGCTTTAAATAATCGATGAGATCAGCCCCACCCACGCCTTCAAACTCACGGCTTTCAATGCCAGTTTCAATTAAAAACTCATTTAAGGCTTTTTCATCTTTTAGATAGATTTTTTTCTTGCCTTTTTTGTATAGATAAAGTGGCGGCTGTGCTAAATATACATAGCCTTTTTCTATAATCGGCGTTAAAAATCTAAAGAAAAATGTTAAAAGCAAGGTTTGAATGTGTGAACCATCCACATCGGCATCGGTCATAATGATGATTTTATGGTATCGCAAGCGATTTTCATCAAACTCTTCGCCCACGCCACAGCCAAAGGCTGTAATCATATTTTTAATCTCTTCGCTTTGAAGTATTTTATCAAGCCTAGATTTTTCTACATTTAGAATTTTACCTCGAAGTGGCAAAATCGCTTGAAATACTCTATCACGCCCTTGCTTAGCAGAACCACCAGCTGAGTCACCCTCAACTAGATAAATCTCACACTCACTAGCTTCTTTACTTTGACAATCAGCTAATTTTCCTGGCAAGGTTCCTACGCTGTTTATATTATCTTTTTTGCGTGTTAAATCACGAGCCCTTTTAGCTGCTTCTCTACCACGCGCTGCTAAAAGCGCTTTATTCATTATCGCTCTTGCTTCATTTGGATTTTCTTCAAAGTATTTTACAAGAGTTTCAAACACCATTTTTTGCGTGATCGGCTTAACATAGCTTGAGCCTAGTTTGCCTTTTGTTTGCCCCTCAAACTGCGGTTCTGGCACTTTTACGCTAATAACTGCTACAAGCCCTTCACGCACATCATCGCCTGTGATTTTGGTATCTTTTTCACGGGCGTTTGCGTTTGCTGCGATATAGTTTGTAATCGCTCTTGTAAGTCCTGCTCTAAATCCAGCCTCATGCGTTCCACCATCTGGAGTTTTAATGTTATTTACAAAGCTTAGTAAGTTTTCGCTATAACTTTCGTTATAAAGTAGCGCAAACTCTACTATCACATCATCTTCGCCGCCAGAGAAGCTAACAGCTTTGCTTAGAGCATTTGATTTATTCATATCGCTTACAAAGCTTGAAAGTCCGCCCTCAAAATGATAACTCTCTTTAAATCCATCTCTTTCATCACTGAAATTTATGGTAATTTTTGGATTAAGATAAGCAAGCTCAGCAAAGCGTTTAGCTAAGATTTCTCTATCAAAAACTACAATTTCAAAAATCTCATCATCAGGCCAAAACTCCACGCAAGTGCCTGTTTCTTTTGTAGTTTTTCCTTGACTTAGTTCGTTTTGGGGAATTCCAGCCGCAAAATCTTCATGCCAAAAGTATCCATCACGCTTTATATCCAAAACTAATTTTTTTGAAAGCGCATTTACGACTGAGACGCCCACACCATGAAGACCGCCGCTTACTTTATAAGTATCTTTATCAAACTTTCCACCAGCATGCAGCACTGTTAAAACAACAGTTGCTGCGCTGATTTTCTCAGTTGGGTGCATGGCAACTGGAATTCCACGGCCATTATCGCTGATTTTTGCTGAGCCATCTTTTGTTAAAATCACATTGATAGTATCACAAAATCCAGCCATCGCCTCATCAATAGAGTTATCAACAACTTCATAAATCATGTGATGAAGTCCGCCGATATTTGTATCGCCTATATACATTCCAGGGCGTTTGCGAACTGCTTCAAGGCCTTTTAAGACCTTAATATTATCTGCTCCGTAACTCATTTTTTCATCCTAGTTTCTTATTTGTGTCATAACTGCTGTTAGATTTTCGCTATTTAGTAAAATTGGCAGTCCTGGCTCGTTATATTTTAAAGTGAAAAATTCAGTATCTACGCTAGCTAAAAAATCTAGCATATTTTTATTTTTCACATTGATTTCATATTTGTTATTTACATCTAGTTCAGTCTCAATTGTAGTTTTACCTTTGCTTCCAACCTTGGCTAAAACCATAAAATCAATAGTATTTTTGCTAAAAATTATATTTACATTTTCATCTACAATGCGAACTGTTTTTAAAGCACCTACAATCTCATCTCGCTTTAATGTAATTTCATTGCTATAATTTTGACTAAGTAGTCTTTCGTAATCAGCGTATTTACCATTGATTAATTTAATGAAAAATGTAAAATCTTCGCTTTTTGCAATTAGCATTATGTCATCATAAAAAATTTCTATTTTTTGATTTACAAGTTTAGAAAATTCACTTATTGCTCTTTTTGGTAAGATTATTTTAAACTCTTCATCGCTTGAGACATTGATTGTATATGCAGTTACTCTTTTGCCATCGGTGCCGACTATGTTTAATCTATCTTTTTTTATATCAAGCAAGGCACCGGTAAATTCGATTTTAGCATTATTTGCATCTATACAGCTTTCTACTTTTTTAAGACCTGCTAAAATGAGATTTGCATTTATATTAAACTTATTTTTATTTTCTATAGTAGGAAAATCAGGATAATCACTAGCTCTTTGCATATTTAGATCAAAAAGTGAAAGATTTTGTTTTATATACATTATATCATTTTCAGTATAAATTGTAATTTCTCCATCTTTTAAACTTTTGATTCTATCTAGTAGATCTTTTCCATGTGCTGTTGCGCAGCCTTCTTCTTTTATTACTAGATCTTTGATAGTGTAGTTTAATCCCATTTCTTGATCTGTTGCTCTAATAATAAGACTTTCATTACTAGCATTAAAATAAATATGCGAAGTAATTGCAGATGAATCCCTTTTTTCTAAATAAGAATTTAGATTTGAGATAATATTTTCTAAAATTTGCTTTTGCATGGTGATTTTCATTTTTTCCCCTTTTTATTTTTAAATTTTCGTCTTTGTTGAATTCGTGCTTGTGAAAATGTGAAAAAGTATTTTAAAGCTTGAATTTTTTGAAATTTTATAAAATTCACTTTTGAATTTTTTGTTCACATATTTTCACTTTTCTGCCATTATTTTATTTTTTATCTCCTCGATTTGAGCTTTAAAATCCTCGCTTATATTCATAAGTTCGTGAATTTTTTTGATATTATGTGAAACTGCGCTATGATCTTTTAACCCAAAGTGATTTGCTAGCTGCGGCATCGAATTTGGCGTCAAATTCTTTGCTAGATAAATACAAATTCTTCTAGCTTCTACGATTTTTTTAGTTTTGCTTTTACTTTTTATTTCACTTACTTTTATATTTAGCTCGTGGGCCACTATATTCATTATTTCTTCTAAGCTTGAGCTTTCTTTTTTGCTTTTTATTTGATCTTTTATCACACTTTTTGCAAACTCAAGCGTGATATTTTGTCCCATTAGCCTTGAAAAAGCATTTATACTTAAAAGTGCGCCCTCGATTTCACGGATATTATCGCCCATATTTGTAGCGATATAGTTGATTATATCATCATTTAAAATAATACCATCAAAGCTACATTTTGCTTTTATAATGCGAATTTTAGTCTCTAGCTCAGGTGGCGTAATATCAGCTATAAGTCCGCTTTCAAAGCGTGAAATAAGCCTTTCTTCAAAGCCTTTTAGCATTTTTGGCGGCTTATCACAAGTTAGCGCAATTTGCGAGCTTTTTTCTCTAAGGTCGTTAAAAGTAAAGAAAAACTCCTCTTGAACTTTATTTGAACAATTTGCCAAAAACTGCACATCATCAATTAGCAAAATATCGCAATTTCTATATTTTTCTTTAAACTTTGGCATGGTGCGATTGTCTACATTTACGATAAAATCGTTATAAAACTGCTCTGCTGTGACACAAATCACATTTAAATTTCTTGCCATTGTAGCATTGCCGATTGAGTGAAGTAAATGCGTTTTACCAAGGCCCGTTGAGCCGTAGATAAAAAGTGGATTATAGCTCTTGCCAGGTTCATTTGCCACGCTTTTTGCCACTGAAAAGGCGTATTGATTTGAGTCTCCAACGATAAAATTTTCAAAGGTAAAATTTTCTAAAAGCAAAGCACGATTTGACTGTGTTTGCTTGATTTCAGCTAAAGTTTGCGTTTTTTTGCTTGTTTTTTGGGGAATTTGAATTTTAATATTTGGCTTAAAACCTAATTTTTCTTCATACGAATTTGCGATTAACTCGCTAAATTTGGTGCGGACAAAATTTGCTATAAAAAGATTTGGTGCGATAAAAACGATATTTTTCTCATCACTGCGCTTTGAATCAAAAATAATTTGACAAATATAAGCTTTAGCTTCAGTCTTTGAAAGCTTGCTTAAAACATAGTTTGTAGCACTTTCTAACAAAATTTTCCCCTAATAAAAAGCTAGTATTTTAGCAAAATTTTGCTGAAAATTTTATTGTATTACAAGAATTTTCCTTAATTTTTGTTAAAATTATGAAAAATTTTCACAAGTGAAATTAATGTGAAAATCTTTTAAAAAATTTTGTGAATTTTAATAAAATTTTAAGGCAAAAATTTGAAATTTTTAGAAAATTCAAAGAATGAATTTTCTAAAAATTGCTGAATATTTCATCGTTTGATGGCTTTGAATTTTTTGAATTTTCTAAAAAAGCTTTTTTAGAAAATAAAGGTGTGAAAAAATGATAATTTTAGGCATAGACCCAGGCACCAAAAACTGCGGCTATAGCGTGCTTGAAAAAATGGGAAATAGCCCAAGTAGTCCCAAAAAGCTGCTTGAAGCAGGGCTTATAAAGATTACAAAAGACAAGCTAGAATATCAAATAACACAGCTTTGCGAAGGAATTGATCTAATCTTTAATTCTTACAAAATTGATGAGGTTGCAATTGAGGATATTTTTTATGCTTACAATCCCCAAACAGTGCTAAAACTAGCGCAATTTCGTGGCGCACTGCTACTTAAAATCATGCAAATTCACGGAAAATTCACAGCTTACACGCCACTTCAAGTAAAAAAGGCAGTCACAGGCAACGGCAAAGCCGCCAAAGAACAAGTAAGCTTCATGGTGCGAAAAATGCTAGGAATAAATAAAGAGATTAAGCCGCTTGATATTACAGATGCGATTGCAATAGCGCTAGCGCATAGTTTTGCCCTGCGGTGAGATTTTTGAATTTTTTAGAAAATTCTTTTTTAGCGGTGAGATTTTTGAATTTTTTAGAAAATTCTTTTTTATAGGCTGGCTCAGCTTTTAGGCGCTTTTTGCCTTTAAAGCCTTGCACAGCCCAGCACCTTACAAGCGAGATTTTTGCCGTTTTTCTGCGGCTTTGCCTTGAAAAATCGGCAAAAATTCGCTTGAACGCTCCGCTACGGCGCCCCGCGGCTAGTGCTGCGGCTTTAAAGCCAAAAATCACTCTAAAATCTTGGAGCCTTGTTTTTACTGCCGCTACCGCGAAGTTTCTGAATTTTAGAAAATTCAGAGATTGCCCGGTCTAGCCGGGCAATGACAAGGATTTCAGAAAATTCAGACCCAACGGGGCGTTAGCAAAATTCAAAACACTGCAGCGAGTTTGAATTTTTTAAAAAATACCCCCACAGCCCCCAAAAAACTAAATTTTATAAAAATATCCACAGCCTAAAGCTAATGCGTTGGAATATTTACACTCTGCTTTGAATTTTCTGAATTTTCTGAACTAGCGTTTAAATCGTCAAAAAATTCAGCCATGCTCACGCCACAAAATAGCATAAAAATAAGTAATATTTTCATCAT
>CALEHZ010000212.1 GCA_937875715.1 uncultured Campylobacter sp.
ATTCGTCGTGCTTGGGGCGGAGAAGACGCGATTATGACATTCTTCCAAAAGATTCTAAAAGAATAATTTCGTTATTTTTCAAAAAAAACTTTTTTTTACTTTTATATTGACAAAACTCTGTTATAATATCAATAGTGTTTTAAATTAATTTTTACAGGAGTTTAAATGTCAAATGAAGAAAAAGCATTAAAACAAAAAGAGTTGATAGCAGCAATTAAAGAGGGACTAAAAAAAAGCGGAATTAAATATTCTAATGTTGAAGACATAGATGATGATGAAAATTACGATTTATTTTTGGACGATAAAAAACTTCAAAGAGAAAAATTGCTCTTAAAAGGGCTAAAATCTAAGTTTGATACGCTTTTAAGCGTGGATGATGATAAGCTAGTTTTTAGCATCGGTTTTCACGCAGATTATTATACAAAGTGGCTTGTGGGCTCTTTTATTGAATTGTTTGAAAAAATCGCTAGTGAGTTTGTAGTAAAAAATTGCCTAAAAGATGTAATTTTTACAAAAAATCAAAGCTTTAATGAACTAAAAGAAATTCCTTTGAATTCCACATTTTTAGATGAGTTTGCTAGTTTTAAGAATTCTAATGATTTAGCTATCGTTGATAGCACTTCAAAACTTAGCTATAAAGAACTGAATTTTCTAAGCGATAATGTGGCTTACGCTCTTTTAGAAAAAGGCTATAAAAAAGGCGATATTGCTGGAATTCTAACAAATAGAAATAAGAATTTTATAATCTACGCAATAGGCGCTTTAAAAGCAGGTTTAGTGTATATGCCACTAGATCCTAGCTATCCGAACGAACGCTTAAATACAATGATAGATATCACAAAATGTAGAGTTTTACTTTGTGATGAAAGCTTAAAAGATAGATTAGATTTTAAAGGCGAAGTTTTATTTGAATTTTTTGCTGCGCAACCAGCTGAGTCTAAGAATTCAGCAAGTTTAGAAAATTCAAAAAATTCAGTGATTTTAGAAAATTCAAAAAATTCAAAACTACCAAAAATCAGCTTAAATGATGGCTTTTGTATTTTATTTACATCAGGCACGACAGGAGCACCAAAAGGCATAGAAATCACGCATAAAAATGTCGCTTCACTTTGTGCCTGGGGCAAAAGCGAAAACTTACATGAAATCAGCTCTAAACACGCAAATTTCGCTTCTTTTGGCTTTGATGCTCATTTATTTGATTTTTATTTTAATCTAAGCAATAAAAACTGCGTTTATATCATAGATGAAAATCTACGCCTTGATTTAAACGAGCTTAAAAAATATTTTGAGAGTGAGAAAATTACAAGTGCGATAATGACCACACAAGTTGCAAGAGAGTTTGCTCTAACAAATCCAAAAAATCTGGCATAATGGTCAAAAACGGGTGCTGGAAATGCTATAATAGCCCCTTAGATT
>CALEHZ010000213.1 GCA_937875715.1 uncultured Campylobacter sp.
TTTATCTTTACCAACAAACTTATCAATTATAATATCATCTGGCGATAGATTTTTATTACTAAAACTAAAATTCTCACTTACATTTTCGCCCACTTCATCCACTGAATTTTTTGAATTTTCTAAATACGCCTTTTTCCCTTTATCGCCAGCGTGATAGTCTCTTGTTAGCAGCCAGTCTAGCACGCCTTCTGCTTTTGGGTCAGCTTGTAAGCCATCTAGTGAATTTTCTAGCTTTATTAGCAAGGCTTCATTTATTTTGCCATCTCTTAGATTTTTTACATCTGTTTTACTTATCGTTATTACTTCTTCATAGTTTGGGCGGGTTATCGGCTTTGTTCGCAAATACTTATCACTTACTTGGTCTTGTATCACTTGCGATTTAATTTCTAAAATATTTGCACCTTTTAGCTCACTAGCCTTTGTATTCTCACGCATTTTTAGCAAGTTTTCATAAGCTGGATGCTTTTTAAGTCTATTAAACTTTTGCTTTAAGCTCTCGCTAGCTTTTATATTTTGTAGCTCCTCAAAGCTTTTTGCTCCGTATAAATAATTTTGATCATAGCTTAATTGTATAGCTTCATCTGGGCTTAGATATACGACTTTGCGACCATCTTTTAGTGTGATATTTGCCTTATCGCCTTGCTTCTCCCATACACTAAAGTTATTTACAGCATGCTCGCTTACACTTTGCCCATCATATTTTTCAAGTGTTCGCCCCCAGCCACTCTCACTTATTTCTATATCCTTGCCGTTTGCCCTTTCTTTACCAGCTTTAAAAATAGTAGTTACATCCTCTATATCAGTAATCCCATGCCCACTTTTTAGCAGTTTGTCATTTTCAATAGCCTGTGCTTTGGCACTTTCTAGCGTGTTAGCCACTTCGTTATTGTAAATAGCTTTGTGAATTTTTTGGCCCTCAGTTTCTAGCAGTTTATTTGTAACATTATCTATATATTCATCAAAGATTTTTGCACTTCCGCCATTTTGTATTTGATGCTTTATAGCAGTAGCATACTCGCCTTTTATGTTTGCGTTAATTAAAAAATTCACTATGTCTTTTTTACTCACACCTGCTTTTAGGCTAGCCTCTACCATTAGCCCTAGACTTCGTCCCCACATTCTAGCATCACTTGGCAGGCTTCCGCCATTCATCGCAGTAGAAAATACCTTTATTTCATCACTAGCTTCTTTTGCTATTTGCTGGTTTAATATCTCTAAATGTTGAGCTTTATTTAGATTTGGATATTCTTTTGCGATTTGGTTTAAGGCTTTTGTGTTGTTTGCGTAGCTTATTAGAGAGTTCTCTTTTAGTTCTATTAGCTTTGTTTTGGCTTCGTTTGTGATTTGTGCTGTTTGTATATCGGCTGAATTTTTAGCAATTTGCCTTATCTTATCAGCCCCCACGCTAGCACGCCCCATATTTATATCACTAGCGATTTGCGTTAGTTCCTTGCTGCCACCATTAAAGGCTACTTGATACACACCATTTTCATCAGGCACAAGGTCTATTATTTCATCTGAATTTTTAGAATTTTGTGGTATAATTTCACTTGATGAGCTAAAAGGTTTATCTTTGTTGTTGCCCAGCCTTATAGGTAGCGTCCCGCTGACTTGTTCAGTATGCGTAGAGTTGAGCGCCTGCGCTAGCTCATCGTTATTCTTTGGGAATTCTATATCTTTATTTAGATGAATTACGCCATTACTATTTCTGTTTATAGCCATATCAGTTAGCTTATTATCATCACGCCTTGCTAAGTATGCTGTATTTGGATTTTTTAGACTATCGCCAGCATAGCCATGATTTATAATTAGCTCTTTGATCGTGCGATATACATCACCTTTATTTGTAAAAAGCTCAGGGTGCTTATCATAAAGATATTGCAAGCTAGCTCTTATCTCGCTTTGTGGTAATTTTAATTCACTTGTAAGCTCTTTTTCTATATCCATAAAAGCATTATAAGGATATTCTACTTTTGCGCTATTTGGGTCGGTTACAAAGCCATCGCTACGCAAAACACCATTTTCATCACTAGTCCTAAACGCTCTTGCTTGTTCGCTAGTTACTGGTAGGACTGAATTTTGTGGTGTGTTGCCATCGCTTATCCAGTTACCACTAGTAGCTAAATCATCAGTATTTGGCGTGGCTGAATTTTCTGGCGAAGTGGCATTTGGTGCTGAATTTTCTGGAGCATTTGGCACAGCCTTTGAGCCACGATTAGCCAGCCAGTTACCTATTTTTTCTCCACCATACACAAAGGCAGGCTGTAAAACAGCCCCAGCACCAGCACCGATGCCTACGCCTACACCAAAATCGCCTAAATCATTTGCGTTATAAGAAGCATGTGGCACACTCAAAAACGCACCAGTAGCAGCACCTTCAGCTATATTAGCACCTAGTTTTTTAGCGCCACCTTTTATACCTTGCGATACTAGCTTACCACCTACTAATGTAGTAAAGTCATTTACAAACTCGCCAGCAGTCCCAG
>CALEHZ010000214.1 GCA_937875715.1 uncultured Campylobacter sp.
TGGCAAGCTAATATCGCCTTTTATGCGATTTAGAGCACTTTCTTTTTCTCCGCCAAATTTACCCACGCCATCACGGCTTTTGTAAAAGCCTTTAAAAACACCGCCGGTGTTGTTATGAACGCTTGCTTCATAAAGCAAAGGTGCGATAAAAAAGCGCTGGAATTCTAGCGGAATTCTAGAAATTTCACTTCGCAAAGTATCAATAAACATAGCATTTCGCCTTGTAAAAAACACCCGCTCATCAGCTTTAATATTTTCATCATCTTTTGGGGCGTAAAGCTGGGTGATAAATCCAGCTTTTAGCGTTTTTATCGCACTTAGCTGCGAGTGTAGCTCTGTGATTTTAGCCCACATTTTTTTATCAAAATTGCTTAAATAACACTCATTTATAATGCGTGAATAGCTCTCTAAATCATTTGCGTAAATCATCTTTGCATGGGCTTTTGCTAGGCGTGAGACCACGCCAGAGCCAGAAAACACGTCAGCAAAGCTGATTTTATCCACGCCCAAATCTGCTTTAATATCGATAATTGCATTCTCAATCAAATCAAGCAAAGAGCGTTTATTGCCAAGATAGGTAATAATTTGCTCTTTTAAAAAAGCTGGATTTTCACTCATTTTTGTCCCTAAAATATTTTTGAATTTTCTGAAATCTATAAAATTCAACTCTGAATTTTCTGAAAATTCAAAAAATTCAGAAAATTCAAAACTTTTCAGAAAATTCAGAAAATTCAAACTTACTCCACAGTTACGCTTTTTGCTAGGTTTCGTGGCATATCTACATCATTTCCAAGTCGCACTGAAATCTCAAGTGCTAAAAGCTGCAGCACAACCATCATTTCAAAAAATTCACTCATCATGTGAGAGTGAGAATTTGTGGCTATATAATCATCTGCTAGCTCAAAAGGCAGCGGAGAAATCGCCGTGATAAAAGCGTCTCTTGCGGCTAGTTCTTGCGCATTTGAAAGTGCCTTGTCATAAAGGCAAGTGCTAGGCAGCAAGGCAATCGTATAAAGCC
>CALEHZ010000215.1 GCA_937875715.1 uncultured Campylobacter sp.
GCTGCGAGCTGCCTAAGTTTGCTATTTTTAGCGCTCATGATATGCCTAGAATCGGCGATTTTAAAGAAGCCATGCCCAAAAACTCGCTATTTTGCGAAAAAATATTAAGACTAGAACCAAATAACGCACTCTTGCTAAAAGCCGCAAAAGGCTGGCGTGTAATAGGGCTACATAGCTGGAATTTAGGGCAAAACGGCGATATTGCTATGGATTTTTGCGCAACTTCTGGCATCATCATAGGCGATGAAAAAACCCAAGTCCGCAGAGCTGTGCCAAAGATGAATACCTTTTCTAGCATAAAAGCAGAACTTATTGTAAATGATGATTTTACGCTAAGGTTTAATCTAAGCCCGATAAATAGCGAACATCACCCACTAGCTTACTATGATTTTAAGGAAAGCAAGTTTTTGCCACATTTTGATATAGTAGCTCTTTTTCTTTGTTCACCGTATGATGAGGGGACTTTTATAGATCCTAAAAGCATAAGCGATAAAATCATAGCAGCCAGCTTGGACTTTACTCATCTTATGCCTGAGGTAGAGTTTTTTGCCGATTGTAAGGAGTTTATAGATGAGTATGTGCCAAAGTATTTTGATAACTTCTACAAAGAGCTAAAAACAAAGGTCATCGCACCTCTAAAAGAGCGAATCACCGAGCTTAAAAAGCTAAATTCTAGAATTTAGCCTTTTGCTGAGTGTTTAATCAAATGAGTTAAGTAAACTAAATTTGATGCTGCCTACTACTTAAAACAAAATGTAGAAAAAATAATAGAATTTCTAAAAAATAAACCTTAAATAGTGGCTTTGTAAAATGATTTTTAGTAGTTTTTTATTAAAAGTTTTATAAAATTAAGACCTTTAAAATCTTTAAGGCTAAAATCATGGAAAAAATCAAACAAATAGTGCTAAATGCTCTAAAAACCCTTGGCGAAGAACTAGGCGATGAGGAGCTAAAAAACGCTAATGAAAACACAAGGCTATATGGCAAAAACTCTGCGCTTTCAAGCATTGATTTGGTTACTTTAATAGTAGATATCGAAGAAAAAATTGAAAGCGAACTAGGCAAAAGCGTAGTTTTGGCCG
>CALEHZ010000216.1 GCA_937875715.1 uncultured Campylobacter sp.
AGCCTCGTAAGGTATTCATCCAAGAAAATGCGCATTTCGCAGACAATCTTGATATTTAAGGAGAAGGAACATGGCTTTAAATCAAAAAGATTTAGAATTTGAACAAGCATTAGAGGATAGAAAGCACGCTTCTATCGAACAATTAGATGTTAATAATAAAATGAAGACTTCATTCTTAAATTATGCGATGTCTGTTATTATCGCTCGTGCACTTCCAGATGCAAGAGATGGCTTAAAGCCTGTTCATAGGCGTATTTTACACGCTATGAACGAAATGCACCTTGGCAAAAGCGCAAAGTATAAAAAATCAGCCGCAATCGTGGGTGAAGTGCTAGGAAAATACCATCCACACGGCGATACAGCAGTTTATGATGCTCTTGTGCGTTTGGCGCAAGACTTTTCTATGAGAATTCCAGTTGTAGATGGTCAAGGAAACTTTGGCTCAATTGACGGCGACGGCGCTGCGGCGATGCGTTATACTGAGGCTAGAATGACAGCCTTAACAGAAGAGCTTTTAAAAGATATTGATAAAGACACGGTTGATTTTATCCCAAACTACGATGATAGCCAAAAAGAACCAGATGTGCTGCCTACTAGAGTGCCGCATCTGCTGCTAAATGGCTCAAGCGGAATTGCTGTGGGAATGGCTACAAATATACCGCCACACAGCCTTGATGAGCTTTTAGATGGACTTTTGCTAGTTTTAGAAAACAAAGATGCTAGCTTAGAAGAAGTAATGGAATATATAAAAGGCCCTGATTTTCCTACTGGTGGCACGATTTTTGGCAAAAAAGGCATAATCGATGCTTACCGCACAGGGCGTGGCCGCATAAAACTGCGTGCTAAAACTCATATAGAAAAAAAGCCAAATAAAGATGTAATTGTCGTTGATGAGCTGCCTTATCAAGTAAATAAAGCAAAGTTGATAGCTGATATCGCTGAACTTGCCAAAGAAAAGAGCATTGAAGGCATTGCCGAGGTGCGTGATGAGAGCGATAGAGATGGAATTCGCATGGTAATAGAGCTAAAACGCGATGCTATGAGCGAAATCGTGCTAAATAATCTCTATAAAAGCACTCAGCTTGAAATCACCTTTGGCGTGATAATGTTAGCAATTAACAATAAAGAACCAAAAATATTTAATTTATTAGAGCTTTTAAAGCTATTTTTAAATCACAGAAAAACGATAATCATTAGACGCACTATTCATGTCTTACAAAAATCTCGTGAGAGAGCGCATATTTTAGAGGGCTTAAAAATCGCACTTGATAATATTGATGAAGTAATAGCGCTAATTCGTGCTAGTAGCGATTTTGAGAGTGCGCAAAGTGGGCTTATGAACAAGTTTGCCCTAAGCGAAGCCCAAAGCAAAGCAATCCTAGAAATGCGCCTAAGTAAGCTAACAGGCTTAGAACGCGAAAAGCTTGAAGCTGAACTTGCTGAGCTAATGGCGCTAATTGCTGAGCTAGAAAGCGTGCTAAAAAGCGAAGAAAAAATAGAAAATATCATAAAAGAAGAGCTTTTAGAAATAAAAGATAAGTTTAAATGCCCACGCAAAACTGAAATTGTAGATGACTACGATGATATCGACATTGAAGACCTTGTGCCAAATGAAAATATGGTAGTAACCATCACTCACAGGGGCTACATCAAGCGAGTGCCAAGCAAGCAGTATGAAAAACAAGCTAGAGGCGGCAAAGGTAAGGTGGCGGTGACCACATACGATGATGATTTTATCGAGAGTTTCTTTACTTGTATGAGTCATGATACACTGATGTTTGTAACTGATAAAGGGCAATTATACTGGCTAAAAGTGTATAAAATTCCAGAGGGTTCTCGCACAGCAAAAGGTAAAGCTGTGGTAAATCTAATACAGCTTGGTGCTGATGAGAAAATCATGGCAATCATCCCAACTAGCGATTTTGCGCCAAATAAATCTTTGGCATTTTTCACTAAAAACGGCATAGTAAAACGCACAAATCTAAGCGAGTATAAAAATATCCGCTCAATTGGCGTTCGTGCTATTAAGCTGGATGAAAATGACGAGCTGGTAACTGCTCTAATCGTAGAAAACGAAGAGGGCGAAATCGTGCTAAATACTGAGCTTGGCGGCGAAGAAAATCCGGCACTTGATATAAGCCTAGAAAATGAAGATTTAGGCGCTGAGCCAAGCGAAGTGATAGGCGAAAGCGGTGAAAATACCGATGAGCCGACAAAAATGCTACTTATCGTTACACGCAAGGGAATGTGCGTGAAATTCCGCCTAAATAAAATT
>CALEHZ010000217.1 GCA_937875715.1 uncultured Campylobacter sp.
ATTATTGCCTTGAAAATTATTTTGCCCACCAAAATTACCACTTTGAGTATTTTGTCCGCCTAAACTACCATAATTACCTTGATTGTAATTATTTTGGTATCCGCCTTGATTGTAGCCTCTTTGTGGTGCAGCGAAATTTTGATTGCCGTAAGCGTAGTTTCCGCCATCGCCGTAGTTGTCGTATTCGCCATTACCAAAGCTAGTATTTTGGTCTTTTTTAGCATCTAGCATTTGCATAGTTTCTACGGTTACTGAGTGCTTTGAGCGATTTTGTCCATTTGCATCTTGCCATTGTTCTAGCACTAAATGCCCCTCAACAAGCACTTTTGAGCCTTTTTGTAAATATTGATTTGCGATCTCAGCTGTGCGCCCCCAAAAAGTAAGGTCTACAAAACAAACCTCTTCTCTACGCTCGCCATTTACATTTGTAATGCGGTTAATAGCGATGCCAGTTTTTGCTACTGGAGTGCCCTTGCCAGATGTATATTTTAGCTCTGGAGCTCTTGTTAAATTACCTTGTAGAATTACTTTGTTAAAAGACATTTTTTACTCTTCGTTATTTTCTTCTTTTGCTTCTTCTTTTGGTGCTTTTGGTGCGCGTGGCTCAGCTTTTTTGATTTGATTTAGCTTTTGCCCTTTGCTAAGCTTGTCCCAAGCAGCTACTTCGCGTTTTGTCTCGTATTTAACTACTAAAAAGCGAATTATATCTTCGTTAATGCGAATATTACGCACTAATTCTTCGATTAAAGAAGTAGGTGCTTCAAAATAGCACACCTTATAGACGCCACGCTCGTATTTGTCGATTTTATACGCTAGTTTGCGTGTGCCCATGTCTTGCCAAGATGCGATTTTACCGCCATTTTTGGTGATTACACCTTCGATAAAATCCACTCTTGCTTTTACTTCTGTTTCTTCAAGTGTAGGCTTGATGATTAGAAGTACCTCGTAGTGTTTCATTGTGTCTCCTTATGGATTTTTAGCTCTTTGTGAATTTTATAAACACAAAGGGCAAGGAATTTTGCCTTTTAAATTTAAAAAGCAAGGGCGGATTTTAGCTAAAAATAGCTTAATTTTTGCTGTGTTTTGCGATAATATTTTGAAGTTCTAGTATGCTATAAAGCAAAAAAAGCTCTTTATCCATAAAATTCTTTGGCTTTTTTAGCTCATAATCACAGCTGTTTAAATGTATAAAAATATCTAAAAACATAGGACTTGAAAACCTTCTAGTTTGCTTTTTTAGCGTATTTACAACATGCACTGGCGGTGCGTAGCCTAGAATTTCTTTGATATCAGCGGATGGATTTAGCTTCCAAGCTGAGTGCAGGGTAAAAAGGCGGTAAAATGATCTATAAAGTGAGTTTATAACAGCCGTTTCTTCAAGCCCTGAATTTTTTAAAAAATTCATAATGTCGTTTCTGGTATCTTTACAATCCAAAATATTTGAAAAAAGATCGTCATAATTAACACTGCTAAGCGAGCTTACAAGGGCATTTACTATACTTAAATCAATTTCATCATGCATCGCAGCAAGGCGGTTTAGCTCAGCAGCCGCTAGGTAGATATTGCGGTTGTGAATTTTATAGATTTCTTCAAGTGCTTCTTTATTTGCTTTTAATTTTAATTTATTTGCGTGTTTGTTTAGCAGTTCTATTGCTTCTATTTGGTTTTTTGGCGGAAAAAATCTAACAAAATTTTCACCAAAAACTTTTGCGTGTTCAGCTATGTTTTTTTGATCGCCATCGTGCAGCTCATAAATAAAAATCGAGCTTTGAGACTTTAGAGCAAGCGAAACTAGAATTTTTAGCTCTTTTAGTGGAATTTTATCATCAGCTTTTATGTGTAAAAGATTTAAATCACCAAAAAGCGAATCTTGCTCCAAGTGCGTTTTTGCCTTACTAAAATCATATTCTTTAAAAAAAAGACTTAAAGGCTGGGCTTGGAATTTGGCTAAAATTTCTTTTGTGTAATGCTCAATTTGATAATCCTCAGCTCCATAAAGCATGAAATATCTAGGAAAATCAGCACTTTTTAGCTTAAAATCTAACTCATTTTTATACATCGATTTTTTCTACTACTTTGCCTATGATTTTAGCGCTTGCGATATCGCTTGAAATGATGCGCACACGCACCTTTATAAGCAAATCGCAAGTAAAGTTTGGCAAGATTATTCTAGCACCTTTTAGCTCGTCATCAAGTCTTGCAATTGTGTTCTCTCCAACTTCACTAATATAGCAAATGAAGTCTTTGCCGACATTTTGTGCCGCCCAGCGCGTGAATTTTCTATCCATAAAATCAAACGCTACTTTATCAGCTTCTCGCTCTTTTATATTTAAATCCTCGCAAGTTGCCTCAATGCCTTCTAAAAGGTAGTTAAATAGCTTGTCATCGCCTGCTAACTTTGCCTTTAAAAGTCTGTGTAAAATCAGGTCGCTATATCTGCGAATAGGGCTTGTAAAATGCGTATAAGTCTCAAAGCCAAGCCCAAAATGTCCGCTACTTGTAGCTGAGTATTCAGCTCTTTTTTGCGCTTTTATAATGAGCTTATCAGCATCTTCTCGTATGCCCATCTCATCGGCTTTTGCTTGGATTTTTGCTATCATTTTGGCTAGGTCGCTATCGTAGCTTGCTTCAATGCCTAAAAGTGCTAAATCATCTAGCAAAAAGTTTATTTTTTTGATGTCCGCTGGGGCGTGATTGCGAAAGACGCCTTTTGCTATCATTTTAGCAGCTGCTTTGTTTGCTAAAAGCATACAATCTTCTATTAAAGCGTGGCTTGGCGTCTCATACTCATAATGCGTGCTTTTTATAAGCCCTTCATCATCAATTCGCATTTTTAGCTCTTTTGAGCGAAAATCAAAGCCTTTTTCTAAGCGCTTTGCTTTTAGTTTCTGTGTTAATTTATGAAGTGGCAAGAGCCAGTTTAAGATGCTTTTATCGCAGTTTGAATTTTTTGCTTCGCAACCCGCTGGGTCTGAATTTTCTGAAATATTTGAATTTTCTGAAAATTTTGAATTTTTTGAATTTTCTAAAATTTTATCAACTTCATTATAAGTAAAGCGTTTTTTACTCTTAATTATCGCTGTAAAAAGCTCTTCGTTTTGGGCGCTTAAATCATCATTTAAAGCGATTTTAAAGACAAAGGCAAGGCGTGGTTCATCTGGTTTTAAAGAACAAATATTTTCGCTCAGCGTCCTTGGTAGCATAGGCACAGATTTATGCGGAAAATATATAGAAAAACAGCGAATTTTCGCCTCTTTATCAGTGGCGCTAAATGGCGCTACATACGCACTTACATCAGCTATTGCTACAAAAAGTGTGTTATTTGGGGCGTCGTAATATATCGCATCATCGTAATCTTTAGCATCATCAGGGTCAATGGTACAAAATGGCAAATCCATCAAATCCACGCGGTCTGCGTAAAGCGTGGTATCTACGCTATCTCCCCATGCTTTTGCCTCATCTTCGCAAGCACTTACAAACTCATCTTTTTTATTATAAAGAGCAAGGCTGATTTTCTCATCCACGCTTGGGTCAGCCAAAACGCCCAAAACTTCAACAATATCATTTGTAAGATTATTTATTTTTAGCACGGCACCATCTGGCAGGGCTTTTAGCGATTTTTGCGACGCTTTTAGCGCTATTGCTAAGCCATTTTGGATATTTACGCCCATCACAGCAACGCCGAATTTTTTAAGATACACGACGCTTGTTTCATTTGCGCATTCTAAAACAGCTAGGATTTTAGAGTTTATTCTATTATTTTTAGCCTTGATGATTTTAGCTAAGACGGTATCGCCAAGGTGCGCACCGCCTAAGTCTTTATTTTCTACTATTGCATCACGAGTAGAGTTTTTGCTAAAAATTTCAATGTATCCTGTGCCATTTGCGCTTATATCAAGCTTTCCGCAAATAAATCCGTTATTTAAATAGATTTTGTTTTTGTGAGTGCTAACGGCTTTTAGCGAAAGTAGAATTCTAAGCGCTTCTTTACACTTTACGCTTAGATTTCTTTCTTCGCAGCCTTCGTTTAAGCTTTGTAAAAATGCCTTCACTCGTGTATTTTATCTAAGCTTTCTTTGAATTTTTGCTCATCAAAGCCATTTGCCTTGACGACTTTTAAAGCATTTGCAATATCACTATCTTGTAGTTTTGATATTACATTTATAGCATTTTTTATAGAATTTAAAATTACGCTATAATGTTTTGTTTCTTTTGGTGCTTTATCAAGTTTATTTAGATATAAAATGCTCTCAACTATCTCATACTCGAAATTCCACTGCTCTAAAATCTTAGCAGTAACTTCTTCGCTATCTACACCAACCATCTCTATTTCAAGCTCACTTATTTCTGCTTGCGTTTTTAAACAAGTGAATTTTTCTTTAAAAGTACTTGCTTTACCACTTTCAATAAGCTCTTTAGCAATAATGATTTTACCGACTTCCATAAGAAAGCTAGCAGGCGAAATTACATTTAAATAACTCATATTTAATTTTTTACACCAGTTAAAAGCAAGTGAATTTTGCGTGCTTGCAATATCTAAAAATTGATTAGAACTAAGCTTATATGGGCTTAAATCAATTTTAAAAGATTGTTTAACCGAGCCATAAAGCGCAAAACCACGAATTGTTGCCATACCAAAAAGATTTACTGCTTGTCCAATTTCACTAATTTCTCTTGTAAAGCCATAAAGCGGACTATTTGCAGAGTGTAAAATATTTGCTGTAAGCATCGGATCACGCTTGATTACATCGATCAAATCGCCCATCACAGCATTATCGTCTCTACAAATCTGCTGGATTTTAACCACTGTGTCATCAAGCGGGGGCAAAGTTTTAATACTTTTATATATTGAATCATTCATGCTTTTAATCCTTACTTGAATTTTTTAAAAGCGCAATTTTACTATAAAAATAATTAAAATTTCCAAAATTTTTAAAAAATTCAGTAATTTTAAAAAATTTAATAGCTATAATCACGCACTCAATTTTCTTTTTAAAGGATAAAAAATGGCTGTTACAGTTTATTACGACAAAGACTGCGATTTGAGCATAATCAAATCAAAAAAAGTAGCAATGATAGGCTTTGGCTCTCAAGGTCACGCACACGCTGAAAATCTACGTGATAGCGGCGTGGAGGTAGTAGTAGGACTTCGCCCAAATGGTAATTCTGCTAAAAAAGCAGAGGCAAAAGGCTTTAAAGTTATGAGCGTAGCAGAGGCTACAAAATACGCTGATGTGATTATGATTTTAACTCCAGATGAGCTTCAAAGCGAGATTTTTGCTAATGAAATCGAACCAAACCTAAGCGAGGGCAAGGCTATTGCTTTTGGTCACGGCTTTAATGTTCATTTTGGTCAAATTAAAGCACCAAAAGGCGTGGATTGCATCATGATAGCGCCAAAAGCACCAGGTCATACTGTAAGAAGCGAGTTTGTAAATGGCGGCGGCATCCCTGATCTTATCGCTGTAGCACAAAACGCTACTGGCAAGGCAAAAGAACTAGCTCTAAGCTATGCTTGTGGTATCGGCGGCGGCAGAACTGGCATCATTGAGACTACATTTAAAGATGAGACTGAAACTGATTTATTTGGCGAACAAGCTGTGCTTTGCGGCGGTCTATGCTCGCTAATCAACGCTGGATTTGAAACGCTAGTTGAAGCTGGCTACGAGCCTGAAATGGCGTATTTTGAGTGCTTACACGAACTAAAACTAATCGTAGATCTAATCTATCAAGGCGGCATGGCTGATATGCGCTACTCTATCTCAAATACAGCTGAGTATGGCGACTATGTAAGCGGCCCACGCGTAATCAACGAACAATCAAAAGCTGCTATGAAACAAATCTTAAAAGAAATCCAAGATGGAACTTTTGCTAAAAACTTTATCTTAGAGCGCAAAGCAGGATATGTGAAAATGAACGCAGAGCGCGCGATCACTGCTAATTCTTTGATTAGCAAAACAGGCGATAAACTTCGTGCGATGATGCCATGGATAGCAAAAGGTAAAATCGTAGATAAAGATAAAAACTAAAAGTAAAATTTTGAGTTTAAAAAATTCAAAAGGGGCGAACAAATCGCCCCTTAAAAAACCAGAAAATTCAGCAGTGCCAAAAAAAACTGCTAAAAAAACAAGCAAAAAATCTTCAAAAAATTCAAAAAAATCTTTGAATTTTACAAAAATTTTTATTATTATTTTTGTGCTTGTGATGCTTGGCTGGGCGGTGTTAATGGCGTTTGTAAGTATGCCAAAAAGCAGTCCTTTTGAGCGCACAAAAAGCAAGGAAAATATTCATCAAATTTTAGAAAGCAAAAAAAGAAAAACTTCTATTTTAGAAGCTAATCAAAGCACGGATAAAAGGGAGCAAAGTTTAAAAAATTCAAGCGAAGAAAATAAAACTAATCAGCCAAATATTCAAAGCCAAAAAGCGGCAGAAAATTCAAATCTAAAAAATTCAACACCAGAAAATTCAAGTGAATTTTTTAAAGATGGAAATAAATCAAATTTAATAGAACAAAATATCACAGATGATGATATATCAAACTTTGGCAAGAAAATTGAATTTTATAAAAATGAGTTTATAAGTGCTAATAAGACTCAAAAAGAAGATGATGAAAAGCCTATTTTCACAGCTGCAAAAGATGAGTATAAAATCACGCCTGAAAAAACGCTAAATTCATACAAAAAGGCAAATCCAAAAAGTCCAAAATTAGTAATTATTATGGATGACATTAGCACCAAGTCGCAAGCTAGCGAGCTAAAAAACCTAGCTAAGCTTGGCATAAAAGTCACTCCAAGTATTTTTCCACCAGAAAATGCTCATCCAAATAGTCATGAGCTAGCTAATGAATTTAGCGCATTTATGGTGCATTTGCCGCTTTGGGCGCTAAATTATAATAACGAAAAAGCAAATACGCTTCACAAAGGTGATAGCAAGGAAAAAATCAAAGCAAGAATAGCACAGATTAAACGCGATTTTCCAAAAGTGAATTTTATAAACAATCACACAGGCAGCGGCTTTACAAGCGATTATGAGGGTAGTTTTGCGCTACTTGAAGCACTAAAAGCGCAAAATATAAATTTCATCGATAGCCTTACAATAGGCAGTTCGCAAATCCCGGTTGTTAGCGCAAAATTAGGGCTAAAATACATTTATAGAGATGTGTTTTTAGACAACGAACAAAACACGCAAAAAATTCTTACAATGCTACAAAAAGCTGTAAATATCGCCAAAAACGATGGTGTAGCGATCGCGATTTGTCATCCTTACAAAAGTACTTTTGAGGCCTTAAGACTTGCACGAAATAGCGTTTTAAAGGGCGTAGAAGTAGTTTATGTGGATAAAATCTATGAATTTTATAAATGAAATGTCCTTTTTGCCGCTTTGCTTAAAACGGCTTAAAAATCCGCCCAAAACGCTTTATTTCAGGGGAAATTTAGAACTTTTAAACGCTCCAAAAGTAGCAATCGTAGGCTCTCGCAAATGCTCAAAATACACGCAAAATCTTATTTTAAATCTAGCAAATATGCTTGCCAAAAAGGGCGTTTGCGTAGTAAGTGGCGGGGCAATCGGCGCTGATATATTCGCTCACATGGGCGCTATGCCACGCACAATCGGTGTTTTTGCAAATAGCCTTGATATGATTTATCCAGCCCAAAACGAAGCTGTGATAAATGAAATATACACAAAAGGACTTGCTATAAGTGAGTTTAAAAGCTCTCATCAGCCTTTTAGACACGATTTTTTAGATAGAAACCGCATTGTAGTGGGGCTTAGCGATGCTGTAATCATCGCCCAAGCTGATATAAAATCAGGTTCTATGAGTAGCGCAAATCACGCAATAGCGATGAATATTCCAGTTTTTGGCTTTCCGCAGCGCAAAGGCGAGAGCGATGGGACAAATCTGCTTATTTCTAGCGGTAAAATGAGCCTTTTAAGCGATTTTGAGAAATTTGTAAATAGTTTTGAATTTTCTGAAAACCTAGAAAATTCAGACCCAGCGGGGCGTGAGCAAAATTCAAACGATGAAATTTTGAATTTTCTAGCTAAAAATAGCGACTTTAACAAAGCCTTTGCTAAATTCGGCGATAAATTATTTGAGTATGAAATTGATGGTAAAATCATCATTGATGGTGCTTTTGTGAGGGTGCTGTGAGCGAGGTGATAATCGCCCTTGACATAGGCTTAAAGCGCATCGGTGTGGCTGTTTGTTATGATGCTAAAACCATACTTCCAAGCGATCCAGTGATTAGAAAAAACCGCAATCAAGCAGCAAGTGAAATAAGTAAAATTCTAAAAGAAAAAAACGCCGGTGTTTTGGTAGTAGGCGTGCCGCTTGGCGGGGCGAGCGAGGATGAAATGAGGCGGCGAATAGAACATT
>CALEHZ010000218.1 GCA_937875715.1 uncultured Campylobacter sp.
AAAATTCATTAGCACGGTTTTACCGCCACCACTTTTGCCGAGCACAAAGGTATTTGCTAAAACATCATTTTTCCCAAAATCATTTTTATCAAAATTTGTTTGATGGATATTAAAGAAAAAGGGCTGTCCGTTTGGGGTTTTTAGAATTGTTATTGCCTCTCCCCACGGATTATTTTCTTTTTTACCTCTTGGGAAATTATGTAACGCCATAAAAGAGGCATAATTTTTACTTGAAATTGTATGAATTCTAGGTCTTATATTAAAATTACCTGGCAACTGTGCAAAATAAGTAGCATTTAAAGCGATATTTGCCTGAGTGCTTAAAAAGCCTAGATCTTGAAGAACAATTGCTATTTTATTAGCTGCGATTTCTACTCTTTCTAGCTCTTTTGAATAAATTACAATTGAGTAATGATAAGAGCCAAAAATTATATCATTTTGCAATTCATCAAGAGCTGTATTTATATCTACGATTTGTGATTGTGCGTCATCTTCTGCGCTAATTAGGCGTGATTGTTGCCTTTTTAGCTCATCTCTTGCTTCTTTTTTGCTTAATGGTATAAAGCTTTGAGTTATAGTATAATTCACATTGCTATACATTAAAATATTAAAAATACCTGTATAGCTTTCATTTGGATAGTCTTTTAGTTCAATTGCTTTTACAAAGCTTTTTGATCCGTCGTTATAATTAAGCTGTAAAGTGTGTTGGCTCGTAAAAATTTCATTTAAATTGCCATTAAGATAAGAATAAATAGGGGCAGATGGCACACGCACTTTGCTAAACTTACCACCTAAGAGGTAATTATAAAATTCTAGTTGGCTAGAATATTTTGCGCCATTTTCTTCATAAATGCCAAGCCTATAAGAGCCAAATTTTTTGAGATTTTGCTCAATATTTACACAAATTCTCTCAAAGGCTTTTAAATGCTTTTTAACCTCTTTGATTTTTTCATTTACACTTAGTTTTTTAAGTCCTGCTTTTTGCACCCTCGTAAAAGGCGAAAATACAGCAGTAACAAATAATTTATTTTCTTTTAGATTGTCTCTATTAAATATTTCGTAGTATTTATCATTTAGAGTTTGCAAAAACTCATTTGAAAACTTCTTTTCAAGTTTTGTCTCAATAGAGCAACGACAATTATGATAATAAAAGCTTACATTCTCCCCAGCAAACTGACGCACAAGCATATTTAAGCGCTCTTTATCTAGCTCTATTTCATTTTTATCCTCTACTTCGAAGGCTATGCCATCAACCCTCCAACTAGCGCATAAATCATAGTCTTTTGTAAAAACTACATCGCCGATTAAGGTATTAAATGGAATTAGCTTTTCAAAATTTGGAAAAGTATTAAGTCCAACTACACTAAGCTTTGGTAGATCATTTTTCTTTGATTGCTTAGTGTAGTTTGAGTTTGCCATTATACTAGGCTTACCAGCGTAGAATTTTTTACTCACTGGATTAGTAAAAGACTGCAATTTTAAAAATAGAAGCCTAAATGCCATATCATCTTTTTTGGTAATTTGCTGCATTATAAACACAGTAGGGAGGATTAAAACGGCAATAAGTAAATTTATCCAAAAAGCTAAAAGCGTGATTGTGCCACTAACTACCACTAAAGGAACGATGGGAACATTAAAAAGCATAGCAGGGCGTGTGAGTGCTTTATATATAGGCTCCATTTTGCAGTCCTATATATTAAAGTAACATACCAGCTATAAAAGATGCA
>CALEHZ010000219.1 GCA_937875715.1 uncultured Campylobacter sp.
TATAAAATTCAGTTTTTGAATTTTTTAAACTGCAGCGAGTTTGAATTTTTTGAATTTTATAAAATTCACTTTTGCTGTAATTAAGAATTTTTATTTTTTAAAATCTCTAAAAATTCGGCTATATTGCTATCCCAGCCATTTGGCAGCAGTTTTTTTAGCTCGTTGCTATCGCTACTTTTATGATAGCTGCCAACGCCGATTTGTTTTTTAGCTTTTACTTGTTTTGAGATGATATTTTTCCAATTTTGTATAAAAAGCTCTTCAATGCTGCTTTTTAGCGTATTATAAGAAGTTGAAAAACTCTCTTTTTTTTCATCAAAAAATAGCTCTTTTTGTGCGATTATATCGCCCTTATCAAGTCCTTCGTTCATATAGTGAATGCTAACGCCCTTTGGTGAATTTTCTACAAAACTCCAAAAATTAGGCTCTGCGCCACGATTATAAGGTAAATATGAAATATGTAGATTTACAGCTGCGTTTTTAAAATGCTTTAAAATATCGTTTTTTAAAATAAATTTATATCCAAAGCTTACCAAAAAATCATATATTTTTTATACAAGCGCAGCAGTGTTTTTAAAAAAATTCAGTTTTTAAAAAATTCAAAACTTAAAATTTATTAGCCCACGCTCAATTTGCTTAATCGGCGTATGCTTTTTTACATAATCGCTGATGGCTTCTAAGTCCGTGATTTCAAGCGCTTTTATGGTTTTTGCATTTTTTAGCATATCAAAGCCGGATTTGCCTTGTGCTATATAATCATTCATCGCCACCTTATAACGCTTTGAAAAATCTAGCTTTTGCCACTTGCCATCAATTTTCACTTCTATATTTGAAATGCGCTCAAAAGGTGGTTTTTGCGTATTTATGGTGTATTTTAGATTTGCTGGCTGGAGCATTGAGCTTAGATTTTTTAGGCTTTTTTTGGCTACGCCGTTTTCTAGGGCTTTTTTTATCTCATCGCCACTTAGTTCTTTAATGACGATTTTATTACCAAAAGGAAAGCTTACAAGCAAATCAAGTTCGCTAATATCGCCTTTTGGCAAGGCCATGCGAGCAGTACCTGAGTTTATAAGGGCGATTTGTGCCTTAATTTCCTTGCTAGTCTCAATCGCTGCCCTGGCTAAAAGCAGCGCCGATAAACACTCAGCCTGCCTACATTCCATTAGTCCGTCATTCATCGCTATTTCATTATTAGCAATAGTTTTGCTTCTAGCTTTGATTTCTTCGTTAAAAGGTCTTAATATTTCATTTATTTTTTCATCTTGCTTGCCCGTTAGCCTTTTTGGCTCGCCGCTAAAAGCGCTTATGACGCCGTTTTCATCAAATCTAACTTTTAATTGCCCCAAATACTCGGTCCAGTCTTTAGCATGAGCTATCAAAACTGGCTCGTTTTTAGGCGATTTTAGCATGAGTGGATAGCTGCCTTCGCTTTTTTCGCCTTTTGCATTGCCAAGATAGCTGTGAGTGTGTCCACCGATGATTATATCAATGTCTTCTAAGCTTTTGGCTAGTTTCATATCTTTATTTAGCCCAATATGGGTGACAAGCACGATAATATTGATATTTTGTGCTTTTAGCGCCTTTATTTGCTCATTTATCGCTTCTTTTGTATCTATCAAACTAACACAATCGCACGCACTAGAATCATCCTTTGGATTATCATGACTAATGCCGATTATTCCAACTTTTAGACCATTTATTTCTTTTATTATAAAAGGCTTTATTTTTTGCATATCTAAGGCACAATTTTGGCTAGTTTTAATATTTGCGGCTAAAACTGGTGTTTTAAGCGCATGTAAATAAGAACTCAAATACTCACAACCCCTATCAAACTCGTGGTTTCCAAGCGTAAGCGCTGAAAACTCCATCGCTTCATCAAGCTTGATTAAAGGCTCAGCACCAAAAAGCGCAAAATACAAAGTGCCTTGAAATCTATCCCCAGCATCGATTTTAAGCGCATTTTTATGCTTATCAAGCTCGGTTTTTAGCCTAGCAAAGCCGCCAAAGGATGAGTTCTCATCATAAACAGGCGCATAATTTTCGTCCATTCCGCCAAGATAAGCATGAGAATCACCTATGTGTAAAATCTCTATTTCTTTTTTCGCACAGCCTACAAAAAGCACAGCAAAAAGCGCAAATAATAAATATTTCATATTTTTTTAACTCCTGGGCACTCGGCGCAAAGCTCGTTTAAATCAGCATTTTTGTATCTATCCCAAAATGGAAAAGTCCTACACTGCTTTGGACGCGCGGCATAAACGCTACAATTTTTATTTACTTCATCAAAAAACACACAAGCAAAGCCGCCATTAAAGGGCTTTTCTATCACGCTAAAACGCCCATCAATGCGGTATAAATAGCGCTCTTTAAGCTCAGTTTTGCTGATTTTTAGCAAGTTTGCTAGGGCTGTAATTTCATCTTCGTTTATCCATATATAGCCACTCTCACCCACGCAGCACGCTCCACCACACGCCACACAAGCATTTTCATCAAAGCTAAAATTAAAGTTTTCTTTTGTAATCATTTTGAATTTTCTAAAATTGAATTTTCTAAGAATTTTAGCATAAATATTTAAATCAAAGAGCAAATAATTTAAGATTATGAGGCAGCAATCTTTAATTTAGATTGTGCGGCAGCAATTCTAGTATCGCACGGCTAGTGTGCTTAAACTGAGTGCGCACTAGCGTAGATAGAACATAAGGTTCATCGAGCCAAGTGCGTGCGAAGTTTAAGCACAATAGCCGTGCGAGACGAATTGCTACAATTTTACTCTTTTGGTGCTATCATATCTTCTGGCACAACCCAAGCATCAAATTCAGCTTCTGTTAAGAAACCAGATTTAATAGCTTCTTCTTTTAAAGTAGTGCCGTTGTGATGAGCGGTCTTAGCAATTTGTGCTGCTTTTGCGTAGCCGATGTGAGGATTCAAGGCAGTTACAAGCATTAAGCTTTCTTTCATTAGTTTTGATATTTTTTCTTCATTTGCACTAATTCCACTTGCGCAGTGCTCGTCAAAGCTTATTATACTATCGCTTAAAAGCTTGATTGCTTGAAGTAGATTGTAGGCGATTACTGGCTTAAATACATTTAGCTCAAAGTTGCCCTGAGATGCGCCAAATGCTACAGATGCGTGGTTTCCAGCTACTTGGACTGCTACCATTGATACAGCTTCACACTGCGTTGGATTTACCTTGCCTGGCATGATTGAACTACCTGGTTCGTTTGCTGGAATGTTGATTTCACCGATACCTGAGCGTGGCCCTGAGGCTAGCCAGCTTATATCATTTGCTATTTTCATCATATTTGCTGCAAGGGCGTTTAATGCACCACTTAAAAACACCTCTGCATCATGGCTTGTAAGTCCGTGAAATTTATTTGGGTGCGGCACGAAAGCGTATTTTGTGCCGGTTTGCTTATTTAGCTGAGTACTTACTAGCTCTGAGAATTTTGGGTGTGAGTTTATCCCTGTGCCAACAGCTGTGCCACCGATAGCAAGTTCAGTTAAAAATGGCATTGAAGCTAGAATTTGCGCTTTTGATGCTTTTAGCATGTGAGCGTAGCCTGAAAATTCTTGCCCCAAAGTCAGCGGAGTGGCATCTTGTAGGTGAGTGCGACCGATTTTTACGATTTTAGAAAATTCAGCCGTTTTTTTATCCAAGGTTTTTTCTAAGCGCTCGATAGCTGGAATCATCTGCCTTTGAAGCTCTAAAACAAGCGCAATACGAAGTGCTGTTGGATAAGCATCATTTGAGCTTTGGCCTTTATTTACATGGTCGTTTGGGTGAACGAAATTTAGCGCATCAGTTGCTGGTTTATTTCTAAAATTAGCGCCAAGTATCTCCATAGCGCGATTTGCTATGACTTCATTTAGATTCATGTTGCTTTGTGTGCCTGAGCCTGTTTGCCACACAACTAGCGGAAAATTGCCATCTAGTTTGCCCTCTAATATCTCATCACAAGCTTTGGCAATTGCGTTAGTGCGGCTCTCGTCCATTCTGCCAAGTTCTTTATTTACGATAGCACAAGCCTTTTTAAGCTCGGCAAAGGCGCTGATTATTTCGCTTGGCATTTTCTCAATGCCGATTTTGAAATTCTCAAAACTACGCTGAGTCTGCGCTCCCCAATACTTCTCATTTGGAACTTTGATTTCACCCATAGTGTCTTTTTCTATGCGGTAGTCCATACGTTCTCCTTTTTGAATTTTTTGAAAATTGTAGCAAAAAAATATTTTTTTATAATATTTAAGAAGAAAAATAAAAGAAAAATTGTATGAAATTGTGTAAAATTTACACAATTTTTATATTTTAAATAAATTTGAAGTGAATTTTATAAAATTCAGCTACTTTTTGCAGCTGAATTTTTTAAAGCCAATTTTTGAAACTCTAATTTTTATAGCCTACAATATCAAGCCCAAAGCCTGAAATAGCTGTGAATTCACGGCTTTCATTTTCGCTTAAAAGCGTGATTTGTTCCACGCCAAAATGTCTTAAAATCTGCGCTCCGATGCCAAAGCTTTTTGCCTCTTTATTTGATGAGCCTAGCATGATTAGCATGCCGCTTTCATCGTGTAATATTTTTAGGTTTTTCATAAAATTATCAAAGGCGCCACAAAGTAGCTCATGGTCGCTTTTTATGCGGTGAAATTTCACATTTACAGCCTTGTTTGTATCAAGCTTGCCAAAAATATAAACAAAATGCTCATTGCCCAAATGGTCGCTTATTTCATACTTTTGCGCATTTAGTCCGGCAATTTGCGTGATTTTTGGCTTGCTTACAGATATTAGTTTTTCGTGGTGTAATCTGTATTCTATGATTTCACTCACGCTTATCATGCTTAAATCATGCTTTTTGCAAAACTCCACCAAATCATCACGGCGCGCCATTTCTCCATCATCTCGCACGATCTCGCAGATCACGCTAACAGGCGCAAGCCCAGCTAGCTCACACAGATCGACACTGCCCTCAGTGTGCCCTGTGCGCTCCAAAACTCCGCCACGCTTAGCAATAAGTGGAAAAATATGCCCAGGACGAACGAAATCATCAGCCTTTGTG
>CALEHZ010000220.1 GCA_937875715.1 uncultured Campylobacter sp.
ATCAGTCGTTTTTGAGCGCAAAACCACGCTTTCATTAAAAATTTTAATCTTATAAATCGGATCTGTATAATCGCCAAAAGCCTGTTTTAAGCTAAAACTATCAAGCGGAGCGATCGTCTTAGCACCAGTGTAGCGGCGAACTGAGCTGTTTTGATAGCTTGAGCCTACTTGGCGAACATTAGTAGCTGCTTGCTTAGCAGGACTTTTCTGGCTTGAGTCTTCTTTTGAAGCCACTTTTTGTTCTTTGGCTGCTTTTTGCTCTTTTGCGATTTGTTCTGCTCTTGCTTTTTCTTCTTCTTTGCGGCGCTTTTGTTCTTCTTCATTTTTTGCTAGAATCGAAAGCTTCTCTAATGTCGCTCTAAGCTCATTTTGTTGGGCTTGTAAATCAGCTAATTGCTTTTGATAACTTTCTTTATCTTTTTTCAATTTTTCTAAATCTTTTGTTTGCTTATTTTGAAGCGCAACTAGCCTTTCTTGCTTATTTTTAAACTCTTTTAAATCAAATTTTATCGCATCAATTTTGCCAGTTTGAGTTTTGATTTGATTTATCGTTTTGCTATAATCTTTGGCAAGTTCGTTTATTTCACTCTGTGAATTTTTAGTAAGCAAATGCAGCACTTCATTTGCGATTATACTCTCTTCACTCTCAATGTAGTTTTTTGGCACAATTAAGTCGTAGGCAAAATTTTGTGTGATGATTTTTAGCATATTTTCTTCGATTTTTATCTGCTCTTTGATAAGTCCTGAATTTTGCGTCGTAAGCTTGTTTAGCTCTACATTTGCAAGTCTTGCGTGTTCTTCAAGCTCGCTTACTTGAATTTTTAAATTATCTATTTTATAAGTAGTATCTTTTACCTCATCTTGCCCTTTTAAAATATCGCTTGCAAGGTCTTCAAGCTTTTTATTTAGGCGCTTTTCTAGCTCTTCATTGCTTTGGATATTTTTTTTGTTATCAGCGATTTTGTCCTTTGTATTTGGCGCAGCATTCAAAGAGAGCACAAAAAAGCACAAAAATATCATAAAAAATCGCATTTAGTTAGCCTTTGAGCGTATCATCACTAAGCTTACTGAGATTATCGATACCACGACACTTGAAGCAAAAAGCGTCAAAGTATCTTTAAAAATATCTAAATGCGGAAAGGCAAAACCAGCGCTAAGTAGCACGCCAGCTAGCATATAAGGCATCCAAATATACAGAGCACAAACAAGCGCTGTAGCGATTATGCTATCAATCAAAGCAAGTTTATAAAGCATGGCTGATTTTAGCCAATAAGGTGCGCCAAGGTCGGTCATTACTTCTATTCTGCGTCTATGCTCGTAAAGCCAAATTCGCATTTGCTTAAAAATCAAAGTAATGCCAAGCAGCGCAATCAAAAAGGTAAATGCTTGTGCTACGACTTTGAAAATTAGTAAAATTCTATAGACTTTATCGTGCGTTTTAGCAAAAGTCTCTACCTTCAAAACGCCATCAATGCCAAGCAAATCACGCTCAATTTGACTCATAAAATTTGGGCTTGGAAAAATATCAAGTTTAATAGAATAAAAATTTGGCAACGAAAATGAAATGTCTTTTAAATTTTTTTCGCTAATGTCGTTTTTAAGGCGGTCTAAAACACTTTTTGTATCAAGCTTAATGCTATCTTTAAAGCTTGCGATTTTGCTTTTTAAAACTTCGTTTGTAAGCTCTTTTTTGCTTACTACGATGATGTTATATTCGTTACTCATTGAAGTTTCATATTCGCTTACGATTCTACTTGTCATCACAGAAAATTCAATAGAAAATAGCAAAATTATAAGCGGAAAAATTACGCCAAAATGATTTTTTAAAACTCTCATAAAATAACCCTATTTTAGAAAATTCAAACTTTTATTTTTCAGAAAATTCAGACTTGAATTTTCTAAAAAATCTCTAAACTTTCAGAAAATTCAGATTTGAATTTTCTGAAAATCTCTAACTTTTAGAAAATTCAACCCTTGAATTTTCTAAAAAAAATATTTTTATAAACTTTTAGAAAATTCAAAACTGAATTTTCTAAAAATCATCTCTCAAAAACCTTTCCATTATCTAGCTCAAAGTGACGATAGCTAATGCGTAAATTGCTTGGAATTTTATGCGTAACTACAATCACACAAGCATTTAGCTCTTCTCTAGCTGAGCGTAAAAGTTTCCAAATAATATCGCTTGAATACTCATCCAAACTTCCAGTTGGCTCATCGCACAAAAACAGCTGTGGATTGTGCGCCAGTGCCCTAGCTACCGCTACTCGTTGCTGTTCGCCGCCTGAGAGTTGCGGAGGATAGTTATCAGCTTTGTGAAGTAAATTCACAATTTTTAGCATTTTTTGTGCCTGTCTTTTACAAATACTTTTTGAAAAGCCACGAATTATCAAGGGCAGCATTACATTTCTTTCAATATTCCACTCATTTATAAGCTTAAAATCTTGAAAAATGAGGCCTAATTTTTGTCTTAAATCTGCTAAATCGCCACGTTTGATTCCATTTAATTCTTTTAAGCAAACTTGAAGGCTGCCTTTACACTCAATCGCGCCATAAAGTGATTTTAAAAGTGTGCTTTTGCCACTACCACTTTTACCTGTTATAAAAACAAAATCCTTAGCACTTATCTCAAAACTCGTATTTTGAATGATATCGTGGTTTTTTTCGTAGCAAATGCTTAAATCTTTTGCTTCTACGATATTTGGCATGAAATATACTCCATAAGTTTTTCGTGTGCTGCAGCGTTTGCTTTTGTCGCTGGTGGCTTGATTAAATACTGCGCTACGTTTTGTGTGATTAAAATATACGAAGAACAAGGCGTGAAAAAGTCTCCAAAACTAACCTTTAAAAGCAGACTTTGTTCATCTTCACTTTCATACAAACACTCATAATGAACGAAAAAATCGATATATTTTGCTGTGCGATTTGTGAATTTCTTTTTAATGTGTGCTATGGCATTGCTTGAGATGTTTTCAAACTCAAAATCACAAGTATCACAATGATGTAATAAATCCACCTTTTTATCACAAATATAAATCATATCATAGATGTCTTTATTTTGATCTCTCCAGCGTGATTCATATTTGCTAACGACTTCTAATTGTCTATCTTTTATAATCTTTATTTCAGCGCTTGGAAGCTTGGCAAAAAGCTTTACGCTATCTGTAAAAAATTCTATATCATCACTTCTTAGCTCAAACTTGCCATTTTGCTTTAAAATTCTATTAACTTCTAGCACAAAATTCGCATTTATCGCTCTTCTAGTGGGCGAGTCATTCCAAGGAACTGGAAAATGCATATAAATCATGTCAAATAAATCATCTTTAAAAAGCTCACAAAGCTGCCTAGCATCGCTTTGAACAAAAAGCACATTTCTAAGCCCTAATTCGCTTGAAATTTTACTAGCCCTAGCAATTCCTGGACGATAAATCTCAAGCCCCACAAAAAGCACATGTGGTTCAGTCTGCGCTCTATAAAGCAAGTGTTTGCCATTGCCAAAGCCGATTTCTAGGCGAATTTCATCAAAATATTCTAAATTCCAAACGCCAAAAATATGTGGAAATAAAAAAGCACTTTCACATTCATCGCCATTTAGCACGGCTACAAGCTTATTTGGTTCTAATACATATTGAAGTTTTTCTGAATTTTTTGTGCTTAACGTGTCTGTCACCACGCCTTTTGCATAAGCTGCTTTTATGGCATTTAGCGCACTATGTAGGTGCGAAATATTTGCTGGTTTTGTGATTTTATCGCCTTTTACCACAAAGCCATCGTCTTTTGCTCTAATGTTTAACAAAAACTTATCGCCATCACAGCTTACAAAAACCACACGATTATTTGTTTTTTCTCCTTCTTTTAATTCCCATTTTTGCCATAAAAACTCGCACTCGCCAATTATAGCAGGAAATTTAAACTCATCAAGCTCGGCACAAACAAAATTTGGCATTATTTTACCTCTACTTTTACACTGCTGCTTGTGCTTGATTCTAGTCCATAGTTATCAACAGCACTTATTTCGTATTCGTAAACATTTGGGCTTACTACATTTGTATCTAAAAATCTATTTTCTACGCTTTCATATTTAGCATCCCCTGCTTTGCTGCTTCTATGAATTATATATTTTGTAGCCCTACTTTGTCCGCTCCAGGCTAATTCCACGCTATTTGAAGTAGCACTCGCAAAGCTAATAACTGGCGCATTTGGTGCTGCTAAGGTGCTGCCTTCTACAAAATCATCTGCTAATGGGCTTTCTTGACCATCTTTATCTACCACAGTTACTTTATAGTATCTTTGTGCGCCATTATCATTTATCAAATCCTCATAGCGTGTATCACCAGTGCTTGCTATTTTCGTAGCTGGCAAGAAACTCGCTCTTGAGCTATAAATATTATATTGCTTAAAATCTTCGCTAGTAGTCCCTTGCCAATTAAGCACGATTTTTTTAGGCTGATCACTTGTAGCGCTTAGATTTTCCACGCCTTGTGGCAAAGCCTTTGTAGTAGCCTGTGCTGCCTCACTTGGCTCGCTTAGCACGCCGTCATTTGTTTTAGCCCTAACTCTGTAAAAATTATTTTCATTTGGTTTTAAATTATCATCGATATATTCAGCGCTTAAGCGTCCTTTTACCTCAGCAATTTTACTCCATTTAGCATTATCACTGCTTTTTTCTACTATGTAGCTAACCACCCTTGTATCATCATGCGGTGCCCAGATGATTTTAGCACGACCTGGCAGATTTGAAAGAACCTGAGTAAATTCCACGCCTTTTATAGCAGCTGCGGTTTGAAATGTGTATGTAGTCCCAAGCTCTGAGCTAGCTCCATTTTTATCATATGTTGCCATAGCGTAGTTGTAGCTAGTATTTGGCTCTAAGCCAGTATCTACAAAATGTGTGCTAAACCTATCTTTTATAGTAGCGACTTTTACTAGTTTTTCACCGCTTTTAGCACGATATAGATAGTATCCAGCGACATTTTCATCATTTGCTTTTTCCCACTCAAAAGCGATTTGCGTCATCTCACTAATTGTATTAAAGCTTGAAATAGTCGGCAAATTC
>CALEHZ010000221.1 GCA_937875715.1 uncultured Campylobacter sp.
AGTGGCTCATCTAAGTTTGCTACGCTTTTTGGCGCCTTTAAATCGCAGTTTGAAAGCTCTATTAACTTAGCGTAATTTTGCGCTGAATCGCCTGTGATAAAAAGAGCTTTTGGCCGTGCCAAAAAGCTCTTAAAGCTCTCTATATACGCACTTAAATCAAGCTTTGCGATAATGTCTTTCATTTGCTTTCTTTAATCTGACATTTTTTAATAGAGATTATCACGCCTGCGTTTGCCTTATTTTCACGCTTTGGAATAAAACTTTGTGTGCCATACTCAAAAGCAAAATTCGTGCTATTTACTTCTATATTGTCGCATACTAGGCTTTTGCCTTGCTCAAAAGTGCTCAAAAGCTCATTTGTGCTATTTTGGACGCTTTTATCATACTGGGCGAAAAAATACACCGCCCCAAAAATCAGCGCAATCAAGCCTGTAATCAAAAATTTATTTTTCTTACTTATTAAATTTTCACTCAAAGCAAAAATTATAAGAATAAATAAAATTAAAACCAAAAATAATATTATTCGCATTTATATCCTTTTAAGCTAGAATTCTAAAATTCTAGCCCTTAATCACGATATTTACAAGCTTTTTGGGCACGATTATTTCTTTGATTATCTCTTTGTTCTCTAACCATTTTGCGCATTCGCTTTTTGCTAGGCTTAAAATTTCGCTATCACTAGCGCTCACGCTTACGCTTATTTCGGCTCTGCGCTTACCATTTATCGTTACAGCTAGGCACAAAGTATCGCTTACAAAAACTTCGCTTGGGGCTTTTAATTCTTTAAAATCACGCAAATTCGCCCCGCCAAAAAGCTCATCGCTAAGCTCTCTACAAACATGCGGAATAATCGGTTCTAAAAGACTTAAAATCACATAATATCCCTCAGCCCAAACATCGCTGTTATTTTGGGCATTTAGAGCATTAAGCGCTTCCATACAAGCAGCGATTAAGGTATTAAAAGCAAAGCTATTTTCATACACTTCTACGCCTTTATTAAAGGCTTCCCATACTTTTAAACGCGCGTATTTTTCAGCTTCGTTTAAGGCTGAATTTTCTAAAACTGGAATTCCATCACATTTTTTAGCATTTGCCGCCCTATCATAAAGCCTTGAAATAAACTTATAAGCACCTTCTACGGCACTATCATTCCAGTCAAGCTCTTTTGCTGGAGGTGCTGCAAAAAGTATAAAAAGTCTAGCCGTATCAGCGCCAAAACTCTCTATTATATCATCTGGATCTACGATATTGCCCTTGCTTTTGCTCATTTTTGCGCCATCTTTTGTCACCATGCCTTGTGTAAGCAAGTGAGAAAAAGGCTCACTATCACGCAAATATCCAAGGTCACGCAAGACTTTTTGAAAAAATCTAGCATAAAGCAAGTGTAAAATCGCATGTTCAATACCGCCGATATAGTGATCCACGCTCATCCAGTAATCCACGCTTTTTTTATCAAAAGCTGTATTTTGCCAAGTCTTCTCATCACTAGCAAATCTAGCAAAATACCACGAACTATCCACAAAAGTATCCATAGTATCGCACTCTCTTGTGGCATCACCACCGCATTTTGGGCAAGTGCAGTTTTTCCAAGTAGGATGTTTTACTAGTGGGCTGCCCTCACCTGTGATTTCTACATCATCAGGTAAGGTTACAGGCAAGTTTTCTAATTTTTCAGGCACCAAACCGCATTTTGGACAATGAATCATCGGCACAGGCGCACCCCAGTATCTTTGGCGTGAAATTCCCCAATCACGAAGTTTATACTGAACTACCCTTTTGCCAATGCCCATTTTTTCAAACTCTTCAAGCACTTTTTTTGTCGCTTCATCGTAATTAAGCCCATTTAAAAAGCCTGAATTTTCTAAAATAGCGTTTTTCTCGGTGTGCGGTATAGCGCAATTCTCAAAAATATTTAAAATCGGCAAGTTATATTTGCTAGCAAAGTCAAAATCCCTCTCATCGCCAGCAGGCACGCTCATAATCGCTCCGCCACCATACTCTATAAGCACGAAATTCGCACACCACACAGGCAGTTTTGCCCCAGTAAATGGATGGATTACAAAAAGACCTAAATCCACGCCTTCTTTATCCATTTGCGAGCGTTCTCTTGGGCTTAGATTTATGATTTTTTCTAGCGTGCTTTTTTGCTCAGGCAGTAGCAAATCAGACTCCATCACAGCCTTTACGACCTCGTGTTCTGGCGCAAGCGCTGCAAAAGATGCTCCAAAAATCGTATCAGGGCGAGTGGTAAATACTTTAAAGCCTTTTAAGCCCGTTTTAGCCGCACTTGTCTCATCAAAAGAAAAGAAGAATTCCGCGCCCCAGCTCTTGCCAATCCAGTTTTCTTGCATAGTTAGCACTTGATTTGGCCATTTGTCTTTTAAGCCATCCAAGCAGGCTAAAAGCTCATCAGCATAATCTTTGATTTTTAGATAATATCCTGGCATTTGCCTTTGGATTACTTCGTGGTCGCAGCGCCAGCATTTGCCATCAATTACTTGTTCGTTTGCTAGCACGGTTTGGTCGTGTTCGCACCAGTTTACCACAGCTGATTTTTGATAAACTAAGCCCTTTTCATACATTTTTATAAAAAACTCTTGTTCCCACTTTGTATAAAGCGGATCGCTTGTAGCTAAGCGGCGATTTTTGCTAAAAGAAAAGCCCAAGATATCAAGCTCATTTGTCATATAATCAATATTTTCGTAAGTCCATTTTTTTGGATGCGTGCCGTGTTTAATCGCTGCGTTTTCAGCTGGCATTCCAAAGCTATCAAAGCCGATTGGTTGTAAAACATTATATCCTTTTAAGCGCCAGTAGCGTGAGAGCGCATCGCCGATTGAGTAGTTTCGCACATGCCCCATGTGAAGGCGCCCGCTAGGATATGGAAACATTGATAAAATGTATTTTTTAGGCAAAGAATAATCATCTTTTGGCTCAGCGTATTTATTTTCAGCCCAAATCTTTTGCCACTTTGGCTCAATCTCTTTTGCGTTATAAACTCTCATTTTTTATCCTTTTATAGAATTTTTTAAAAAATTCAAAGTGAATTTTTTAAAATTTTAAAATTTGCTTTTTACAAGCCTTGCTTAGCGCACCAAAGGCACAAACTAAAATTCATCTCGTGATTTTATAGCCTCGATCAAAATCAAACACATCGAAAATATATTCGCTACAAGTCCGCCAATAGCAAGTCCTGCCACGATTGGCGCATAGCCTGAGTTCATCATTATCACCACAGCAGGAATTAAATGTAAATCAGCCACCAGCGAACTAGCTAAAAGCTCGGCTGAGAGCATATTGCGAACACCGATTTTAAGCAAAGTTGAAACTAGATTTATACTTGCAGCGATAAATAGCGTAATGTCGCTGTGGTCGTATAAAAACCCAGCCACCGTAGTAAGACACATCAGCGCAAAGAAGGTATAAATCACCTTACTCCAATTCATTTTTTCCCCTTATTTTTATAAAATTCAAATCAAAAAAACTCATAATTCTACTAAAATTCGTCTTATCATTTTCTTATAAAATTCAATGAATTTTATAAAATTCAAGCGTTTTTAAAAAATTCACTTTCGTTTTTAAAAAATTCACTTTTTAAGTATTTTATAAGCATAATTTGCTATAATTTCAACTCTTTTTTTTACTTTTGGACAGATGGGTGAGTTGGCCGAAACCACACCCCTGCTAAGGGTGCAGGCTCTAACCGGGCCTCGAGGGTTCGAATCCCTCTCTGTCCGCCACTATAACGATAAAATCAGCATTTCAAGCCACTTTTTTTAAGCTATGGTTTCCCTCTGCCGACCCCTTTAAGATATTTTTAAGCTTTGATTTTTAAAACTTAATTAAAACTTACAAAAACAATCTTTTAAAGGCTCGTCAATATATTAATACATTTCATCAAACTCTGCTAGAGTATCGCAAAAAAGAATATAATCAAGCTGGTATTTATTCCTTAAAAGCAAATCCACCATCGCCGTGCTATCTTTGCCACCGCTTAATTTTGCGATATAGATTTTTTTACTCATTTTTAGCCCTTTCGCTTATAAGTTCGCTTATCGTTACGCCTCGCACTTTTAAGCACTCTTTATTTACGGCACGCAATATTTGTGCTAAATCCTCTTTTGAAAAGCCATCATATTTTATCCACTGGGCGATTTCATTAAATGCCACAATTTTTGTAGGGTTCATTTTCTTTTTTGCTCCTTTTAATATAAATTTAAATCTCTGTTAAAATCACTTAAATTTTGATTAAGATAATTTACATAAACATTA
>CALEHZ010000222.1 GCA_937875715.1 uncultured Campylobacter sp.
TAGTTTTTGGAAGCAATGAGGGCACAGGCGCAGCAAGTGTGACAGCAAAATACATAGCAGATAAGCTAAAAGCAGACATTATAAATGCCACAGAGCTTGAAAATGGCTTTATCCAAAGTCATGAAAAACTGATTTTTGTGGCAAGCACACACAAAGTAGGCGAACTTCAAAAAGATTTTAGAGCTAAACTTGAAGTGGTAGCAAATGCTGATTTTAGCGGCAAAACATTAGCTCTTGTAGGACTTGGCGGCACAGAAAAACATGCTGAGACTTTCTGCGATGGCTTGGTGGAGTTTTTGCCTTTGATTCGCGGCGCAAAGCTAGTTGGCGCATATGATGACGGCGGATATTCATTTAAGCATTCTTTGGCGTTTATCAATGGCAAATTTGTCGGTCTCGTGCTAGATGTAAAAGCAGACGCAAACTATCAAGTACGCATAGATGCGTGGCTTTCTAGCATTAAAGGCGAGTTTTAATTTTTAAAAAATTCATCTCATGTTTATTAGACGTAAACTTTTTGCTCTTATTATAGAACTAAGCTCATCTGCGCAGCGAGAGCAAAAAGTTTAAGCATACTAAAGCGCATTTTAAAATTCGGTTTAATAGAAAAAAAGTGTTGATAAAAACCCTTTGAAATTATTATTAGTTCATTGTTTCAAAGGGTTCAAAAAATTTCATAATAAAAATTCGCTATATTTACACCAAAAAAATATTACAAAATATTACAAAAGGATTTTAAATGTGTAAAAAAATTACCCAAAATGTGGTGGGGTAGATTTTGTAAAATGTGGCTTTACTAAAAGTAAAAATAGACGCTATAAATGCAAGTATTGCTCCCATGTTTTTAGCCTTAAAAAGTGCGATAATTTCAGCAAAATTTATTCTAGTTAATTTATGAATATAACACTTTTAAATTGCTTTCAAAGCAAAATATCACATCACGCACTACCCTTTAATAAAATTAAATCTTTGCTATTAAAAGAGCCAAATCCTTGCTCCTAAAAAACGTGATTATTTTAGCAGATGTGCCTTTTTGGGGGCTAGATTTTGGTGTGCTTGTTTTTATGGATGCGATTACTCATAAGTGCCTATGGTGGAAGTTTTTAAGCAGCAAAGAGAGCACTAGAGGGCTACAAAGAAGGCTTGGAATACTGCGCAGGTATTATAAAATCAAAACTTGTGGGCGATGGAATTTTAGGGCTTAAAAAGCTTTGTAAAGAGCGTGGAATTCCATTTCAAATATGCTTGGTTCATGTTTTTGGGCGGGCAATAACTAAGCTTACGAAAAAGCCCAAAACTGATGCTAGCAAAGCGCTCATAACTAAAAAGCTATTTGATATGAGCCAAATGGGGTTAGAATATAAACTAGAAGATTTGCCAAAAAATTTGAGAGCTTTTTAAACGAGCGGACTTACTCTCTTGATGGCAATTGGCATTTATTTGAAAAATCAAGATTGATAAATTTATAGCAAAAGTGTAATATTTTTAGGGATAAATTTTAATAGATTTTAACTCTAAATTTTATTACAAAAATTTAGAGTTTATCAACACTTTTTTCTATTAAGCCAAAAATTTAAATACTCACAATAGAGACGTTAAAGCGATTTTGCTAGCGCATTCAAAATGAATTCCATCAAGGCGCACTAGCAAAAGCGCAAGCAAGTTTCGCTAACTAAATCTAAATACTAAATTTAGATAGTCAGCAAAACCACAAAGCTTACACCGGCATTACACGGATATTTGGGCTTAGATTTTCATTTAGCAGATTTTCGATCGCTATTAGCGTTCCGCCGCCAGCAGCACCAGCCATACAACCGCTGCAAGCACCAATATAGCGTATATACACATCCACCTTGCCATCACTTGCTTTTTGGATATCGATGATTTCCATATCGCCACCATCCATATTTAGCATTGGGCGGACATTTTCATCTATTAAAGCCTCTATCGCCTTTAGCTGCTTAATCGTAGTAAGCTCTTCAAAAGCTAAATCACTTTGCAGCCCTGCCCCGCTTACCTTAGCATCAGCTATAGCTTTTAGTCTCTCAGCCTCCATCTCAGCTCTAGTCTCAGCCAAAATATCTACTAGATAATACTCACGCTTTTCGTGCCCACCAGGCTTGATACAGCTTTTACAAAAAGCACCTGCTTTTGTGTATTCTGTGATTTGCTCGACTGTTTTTAGATCATTTAGTTTAATCACTTCTTTAATCGTGCCAAGGCTGATTCTAGCGCATTCACACACGATTATTTGATCTTCAAAATCTTCTGGATTTACACCTAGATACTGGCTAGCAGCTCGCTTTATTACATCATATGCCATTACTGAACAATGCATTTTTTGCGGTGGCACAGCCGGAGTATCAGGATTATCACGCATAGCTTTTTCTACATCTATATTTGTGATTTTTACGGCATCTTTTACATTTTTGCCACGACAAAGTTCAGCCATATAATCACTACTTGCTATTGCCGTTCCGCAGCCAAAGCTTTTGAATTTTGCTTCTTTTATAATGTCAGTTTGTGGATCTACTGCCCAGTAAAGTCG
>CALEHZ010000223.1 GCA_937875715.1 uncultured Campylobacter sp.
CAGTTCTTAAAATAGTTTTAAAAAAGAAGTAAAAATAGCGAGAAAAAATGAAAGTACTTTTTGAAGCTCTTAAACGCGATGTATTTTTGTATTTTGATAATATTGCTGTTTATGACTATTTTATGATTGGTATCGTTTTGGCTGGCTTTTTATTTTTTATGCTTTTGGCTTTAATTTTTTTGCTTAAATCGCCTGTTATTGGCACTTTGCTTTTATTTTTAGCACTTGGATTTTTAGGCTGTGGGACATATTTTGGCTATAATTTTATAAATGAGAATTACAGAACTAGAAGCCTAAATATCGTAAATACAAAGCAGCTGCAGTATTCAAACACATTTTTAGTAGATTTAAATCTTAGCAATGAAAGCAACAAAACATTTAAGTTTTGCCGTGCAAATGTGGTGTTTTATAAAATTCAAAAGGATAAAATCAAAAAATTCATAGCGCCTTTAAAGCCTTTTAAGGTGGTTTATGCCGACAGCCGCGAAAAAATCGCAGCAAATTCAGCTGTGGATATAAACCTAACTTTGTATAATTTTCGCCCAAAGGATTACAATATTACGGCGTATTCGCTGTGTTTTTAAGGAGATAAAATGTATTTTACCTATATTCATATTATTTTTATTATTTTGATTTTACTGCTTTTTGCTGCGGTTGGATTTTTAGTAATTAGAAGGCTTGATAGTGCTAAAAATATACTTATTGCCATCATCAGCTTTTTTTTCGCTTCAATTGGCACTTGTGTGCTAGTTTGTCTTGTTTTAGACGATTCTTTAAAAACAGCCAAAATTACCGGCGAACAATACACCAGAGTTTTTGTAAGCGAGAGTTTGCAGTTTTCTGGCATCATTACAAACACTGGTAATTTTGACATTATGGGCTGCAAACTAAAAGTGAGGCTTGGCAACAAAGTGACCAAAGCTGCCAATTTGCGTCCTGAATTTTTTGAGCAAAGAGGCGGCTTTTGGGAGAATTTTTTCAAAAGGAACAAGCAATTTGAAATTAGCGTTGTCAAACAAGACTTCACAATAGGTCAGGATTTAGCTGCTAAATCAGCACGACCATTTAGCGTATTTATCCGCTTTCCAACCACATTTGCAGACCCAAAAGTAACTTATACTCTCTCTTGCTGGTGATTTGAATTTTTTGGAATTTTATAAAATTCCAAAAAATTTAAAAAAATTCACAGCTGAATTTTTTAAATTTTATAAAATTCACAGCTGAATTTTTTAAATTTTATAAAATTCAAAAAATTCCAAGTTCTTTTAAAAAATTATTTAATTTTTGCTTTTCATTTTTATTTAGCCAAAAAGCAAAATCGCAGCCATTTGCGCTAAAATCTTGCTTGAAGTTTAAATTTTCTGCTTTGGCAAAATGCTCTATTCTAGCGATCAAAGCAAAACTAGCAAAAAATTTAAACTCTTCTTTTTTTTCATAAAATTCTAGTATTTCAAGCTCTTTTGCGCTTTTTATAGCTTCATTTGCTGCGCTGCCATAGGCACGAACAAGTCCGCCAACTCCAAGCTTTATTCCGCCAAAATAGCGCACTACAAGACAGGCTGTGTTTATGATTTGGCTGCCACGCAAGGCATTTAGCACTGCTGGTGCGCTGCTGCCTTTTGGCTCGCCATCGTCGCTTGAGTTTTCTACGATTTGGTCAAATTCATTTAAAAATCTATATGCCCAAACGATGTGCGCTGCTTTTGGATGCTCGTTTTTTAGGGTATTTTTAAAAAATTCAAAATCATCAAAAGCTATTAAAAAGGCTATGAATTTTGACTTTTTTACTTCAATTTGAGCGTTAATTTTTTCTTTTATTAAAAACATAAGAAAATTTTACCAAAATTTAGCTAGAATTGCGGAATTTTTTAAAAAATTCTAGCTTTGAATTTTTTGAATTTTTTGAAAGGATGTAAAATGCTAAATACCTGTCTTTTCCCTGCTGCTGGGTATGGAACGCGCTTTTTGCCAGCTACAAAATCTTTGCCAAAAGAGATGTTGCCGATTCTTACAAAGCCTTTAATACACTATGGCGTAGATGAAGCGCTTGAGGCTGGCATGAAAAATATGGCATTTGTCACAGGACGTGGAAAGCGTGCCTTGGAGGACTATTTTGACATTAGCTACGAGCTAGAACACCAAATCGCAGGAAGCAAAAAAGAGTATTTATTAACCGAAATTAGAGAGCTTATGAATGCTTGTTCGTTTTCTTTTACCCGTCAAAATGAAATGAAAGGCTTAGGACATGCGATTTTTAGTGGGCGAAATTTGGTTGGAGACGAAGCATTTGGCGTGATTTTGGCTGATGATTTGTGTATAAATGAAGATGGGCTAGGCGTGATGAGCCAAATGGCACAGATCTATGAAAAATACCGCTGCAGCGTAGTTGCGGTAATGGAAGTAAATGATGAAAGCATACAAAACTACGGTGTCGTGGCTGGCAAAGCTATAGATGATGATCTAGTGATGGTTAGCGATATGATAGAAAAACCTGAACCAAGCAAAGCTCCAACAAATCTAGCAATTATTGGTCGCTATATTCTCACGCCTGATATTTTCGAGGTTTTAAGCACTACAAATCCAGGCAAAAACGGAGAAATTCAAATCACAGATGCCCTGCTTAAACAAGCACAAAATGGCATGGTTTTAGCCTACAAATTTAAAGGTAAACGCTTTGATTGCGGCTCTGTGGGTGGCTTTGTGGAGGCAACAAATTATTTTTATAATTTAGAGAAAAAATAATGCTTGAAAATATTTTGCATTTTAAAGTAGCAATTAGTGAGCAAATAAGCGCCTAT
>CALEHZ010000224.1 GCA_937875715.1 uncultured Campylobacter sp.
CGCCGTGTTTAGCTCATCGCCCACGATGCCCCTTATATCGTATTCTCTAAAAATATCTTTTAGCATTTTAACCCCTTAAAAAATTGCGTAATTATACTTAAAATTTAGCATTTTTTATGGAAATTTTATTAGGATTTTTCAATAGCAATTTTGCAATTAAAAGAGTATTTTGGCAATTTTGGCTATAATTTTGCTATTTTTAAGGCTAATTTTGGAGCATAAAATGCTTGAATTTTTTAAACTAAAAGAGCGAAATACAACAATAAGCCGTGAGATTATCGGCGGAATTAGCACATTTTTGGCTATGGTTTATGTTTTAGCCCTGGTGCCTTCTATGCTTAAAGAAACTGGGCAGGTCAGCTTTGAAGCAGCTTTTAGCGGTGTTGCTATCGCCACAGCAGCAGCTACTCTTATCATGGCATTTTGGGCAAATTTGCCAGTCGCACTTAGCTCAGGCATTGGATCTAGCGTGTTTTTAGTTTATGGCGTAGTTATTGGACTTGGGATTTCTTGGCAGAGTGCGCTGGCTGCGATTTTTATTGAAGGCGTGGTTTTTGTTTTGCTTAGTGCTTTTGGCATTAGAGAAGCTATCATAAAAGCCTTGCCAAAAAGCCTCCAAAATGCCATCGCTGTGGGCATCGGGCTTTTTATCACTCTTATAGCTCTTAGCAACGCAGGCATAGTCTCAAACGCACAAGGAACTATCATTGGCTTTGCCCCATTTAATAATCCTAGCGTTTTACTGGCGGTTTTTGGAATTTTAATTAGCATAGTTTTATATACGATGAGAGTGCGTGGAGCGATTTTATTGGGCATTGTGGCTACTACTATACTTGGCATTATTTTTGGCGCCATTTCGTTGCCCCAAAATTTTAGCGTATTTTCAAGTCCATCTGCGCCGATGTTTTTGGCTATGGATTTTAGCGTGGTTTTTAATAAAGAATTTTTTATGGTGTTTTTTATGCTTTTGTTTTTGGATTTGTTTAATACAATCGGCACGCTCGTAGGCGTAACAAACGCAGCAAATCTGCTTGATAAAGAAGGCAAAATGCCAAAACTAAAAGAAGCCTTGCTAAGTGATGCTGCTGGCACCTGTGTGGGAGCTAGTTTTGGTGCTCCTACGATTACTTCTTATATAGAAAGTGGCGCAGGCGTAGCAGCAGGGGCAAAAACTGGACTTGCTAGCGTGGTTACTGGGATTTTATTTTTGTTTGCTTTATTTTTAGCACCACTTTTTGCGCTGGTGCCACATTTTGCGCTTACAGGGGCTTTGGTTTTAGTAGGATATTTGATGATGAAAAGCATTTCAAAGATTGATTTTAGCGATAAAAGCGAGGGAATTCCTGCTTTTGTTACTATCATCGTTATGCCTTTTGCCTATGATATCGTAGCTGGAATGGCTTGGGGTGTGATAGCCTATACTTTGTGTAAATGCGCTAGCGGTAACTCTAAGCAAATCTCGCTAGCCACTTGGATTTTAACGCTTTTGTTTATAGCAAAGATCGTTTATGATATATGTGTGCTTGGCTAAATTCTAAAATTTTGTTCTAAGATTTTTTTAAGCAAAAGTGCAAAAAGCATAAAAAAGCAAAATACTAAAATTAACAAAACAACATTTATTAGCACCCAGCCACCATTTGCGATGAGAATACCCACGCTTATACTAGCGATAAAATTCGCCCCAAAAGTAAAAAGAGTATTTAGGCTTTGAAGTTTGATTTTATTTGCTGAGTTTATGGAATTTAACAAAAATGTCCCAGCATTAAAACTAAATGCCCACGCGACCCCCACAAGCATCAAAGAAAGCCAAAATCCCCAAAAATTCTGCCACAAAAGCGCACTAAATCCAGCTAAGGCATAAAGTCCCATGCCCACTAAAACTAGCTTTAAAGGCTTTATATTTTTTAGCAAAAAGAAATCGCGGATTTTGGCGCAAATTCTGCTTATTTTGGGGCTGACTGGGGCTTTGCTAATGACCCAACAGCACTTATAAAATGCTATATTTTAGGGCGTGATTTATACATAGCTGATGAGAGATACGCAAAGGGCATTGAGATTGATGAGTTAGATAGTTTTTTGGCTATATGAGTGGCGCAAAAGGAGCTTATATAATAGCAGGATGAAAAATAGATATATAAAAAATT
>CALEHZ010000225.1 GCA_937875715.1 uncultured Campylobacter sp.
TGCTGGTGGACTGCTACGAGATATAAAGATTCAAAAAATTCAAGAAAGTTTTAATATTCATGTTTTATGCTTTTTAGCATTTTCACAAAGTATTTGTAAGCCAAATGTACATGAAAAAAATACCACAAGCATTGTGGCTATGAGTTCAAATTCTTCTTTTAGTTTAGAGCCAACACTTGGCTTATACAGTGCTTTTAAATCGGCCATAAATTCTTTATGCGCAACTTTTGGATATGAATATGCCAAAAAAGCTATTCGCTTTAATGCAATAGCACCAGAATATGTAAAAACTCCATTGCTTGAAAAAAGCCCATTGATAAGCGATGAATTTATAAAAAATAGAATGCCACTTGGAATAATAGAACCAAAAGAAATAGCTGATTTAGCACTCTTCTTGCTTAGCGATAAATCAAAAAAATTACAGGTCAAACTATTAGAGTAACAGCGGGGCATTAAAAATGAAGTTTAATTATTACTTACCAAACAATCTTATCACAAATGATGATTTATATAAGCTATCAGGCAATGACCCTGAGTGGAGCGATGAGCAAATCATTAAAAAATGCGGTGTAAGAGTTCGTCATATTTGCAGCGAAGGCGAACTAAGTAGCGATATGTGCTTAAAAGCTACGCAAAAACTACTAGATGAGTTTAATATAGATAAAAATGATATTGATTTTATTGTGCTTTGCACTCAAAGCCCTGATTATCTAGCACCAGGAACTTCGTTTTTAATACAAAAAGCACTAGGGCTTGGAAAAAATATAGGTGCCTTTGATGTAAATATAGCTTGTTCAGGCTACACATATGGACTTGCAATTGCCAAAGGACTTATTTTAGGTGATTTTGCGAAAAAAGTCTTGTTTTGCACTAGCGATATGAGTGCTACTGGCTCAAAGTTTCAGCCTTTGGCTGAGAGAATACTTTTTAGCGATTCTGCTACTGCTACGATTATAGATGAGAGTAATATACATAAAATTGGCAAATGTGTATTTGGCAGCGATGGCTCTGGCTTTTTTTCTATGTATTCTAAATATGGCGGATGCGCTAATCCTATTAGAATAGACACACATGAAAAAATTTTTAGCAGCGATGATTGGAATAGTCCTATGAAAGGCGAGGAAGTATTTTTATTTACAGTTAGAGAAGTGCCGCCATTAGTAAAAAACATAGTAAAAGCAAATGATATGAGCCTAGATGATGTTGATTTTTTCGTATTTCATCAAGCAAATATTTTAATACTAAATGCTCTCATAAAAATTTTAAAATTACCAAAAGAAAAAGTAATAATTGACATTGAAGAAGTAGGAAACACTTCAAGCAATAGTGTAGCAATCACACTAAAAAGAGCAATGGAACGTGAGCCTGAAAAATTCAAAGCTGGCACAAAGGTGCTAATAGCTGGCTTTGGCATAGGGCTTAGTTGGTCTGGGACAATTTTAACTTTATAAGGAGATAAAATGAACGAAAAATTAACACATTTCTTAGAAATAATTGAGTGTGAAAACACCAATGGAATTACAGCTGATACGCTTTTAAGCGATATTGAAGAGTGGGATAGTATGGGGGTAATCAGCGTGATTACTATGCTTGCTACTGATTATGACTATACTCTTACTTATGAAGAGCTTAAAAAGCTAAGTAAAGTCGGTGATATATTGGCTTTAATGAAATGAAAAACTTTGATAGCTTTACAAAATATGATTTAACTATATCTCGCCTAAAGGAAAGCGAAATAGAGCTTTTGCGCTCTTGGCGTAATGAGCCCCAGATCGCTAAGCAAATGAAGGCTCAAAATGGTAGAGAAATCACAAAAGAAGAACAAATTGCGTGGTTTGAGTCTATAAAAGATAGAGATGATGCCTTGTATTATTTATATTATTATAATGGCAAGCCTACTGGTGGCTATGTATGTATAAAAAATATAAATTGGCAAGAAGGCACAGGCGAGCCTGGTGGATTTTCTTATTATGCTACAAAAAGCTTAATAGATACTTTTGATCCAAAATGGATTTATTTTGGAGCTTTTGTATTGTATGATTTTTGCTTTGAAATCATGGGGTTAAAAAAACTAAGTATTGAAATAAAAAATTCAAACAAAAGAGCTATTCGCATAAATAAATCTCTTGGCTATAAAAGAGAGCCAAAGCTCGATGATGGAGAGTTTTTAGCCTTTTGCCTTA
>CALEHZ010000226.1 GCA_937875715.1 uncultured Campylobacter sp.
GAATTCTAGAATTCTAGTTTTAAAATTCTAGAATTTTGCGTTAGAATTCTAAAATTCTGTGTCTAGAATTTTTTAAAAAATGGATGAAAAAATTGTAAATTTTTTAAAATCACAGCATGTGATGAGCCTTTGTGTGTGCGATAAAAACGAGGTTTATGCGTGTTCTGCGTTTTATGTTTTTAGCACTGATTTTAAAAGCATTGTTTTTGCCAGTGATGAAAACACAAAGCACATGAAAATGGGGCTAAAAAATCCCAAAGTAGCCCTAAATATCGCACTTCAAACTAGAATTCCAGGCCGTATAAAAGGCATTCAAGCGCAAGGAATTCTAAAAGATATTTGTGAATTTAGCGCTGATGAGCAAAGCGAGTTTAAAAACTTGTATTTTAGGGCTTTTCCGTATGCTTTGGTTTTAAATCCTAGCCTTTATGTTATCAGCCTTTCGTGGATAAAATTTACAAATAATGCCTTAGCAAAAAAGCAAATTTGGCAAAAAAATGATGAAAATTAGTTATAATTTTGCGTGATTTCAAAGGTGTAAAATGCTTAGAATTTTGGGTAAATTTTTTATTTATTTTATTTGTATTGCTTGTATTGACCAGGCGATTAAACAGCTTTTTATCGCTGGATTTAGTGCTAAATCTGCGTGGATTGACCTGATTTTGGTGTATAATAAAGGCGTGGCGTTTTCTATGTTTGCCTTTTTGGGCGAGCATTTAAAATACATACAATTAGCGCTGATTTTGGCGATTTTTGGCTATTTACTGGGCGAAAAGACGATGATAAGGCGCTTTAGTGCTGAGCTTGGAATTATTCTTGGCGGCGGTGCTTCAAATGTGCTTGATCGCTTCACACACGGCGGAGTTGTGGATTATGTTTATTGGCATAAATGGTTTGATTTTGCTGTGTTTAATTTCGCTGATGTGATGATCGATCTTGGTATAGTTATTATAATTTTAAGGCTAATAATCAAAAAATAAATCAACAATAAGGAGAAACAATGGACTATTTTTGGGTGAAATTTATTCACTTTTGTGCGTTTATTTCGTGGATGGCGATGCTTTTTTATCAGCCACGACTTTATGTCTATCACGCCGAACATGCTGAGAATTTAAATTTTTGCTCTGTGATCAAAATCCAAGAACGAAAGCTATATAATGGAATTGGCTGGATTGCGATGTTTACTACGATTTTAAGTGGGCTTTATCTTATTCATTTAAAGCCAGGGCTTATGAGTATGCCGTATTTTCATCTAAAGCTTACTTGCGTGGTGCTTTTAATCATTTATCATCTAAGTCTTGGGCATTTTATGAAAAGGCTGCGAGATAATGCTTGCAAGCTGCCCGGAAAGTTTTTTAGAGCTTATAACGAAGTGCCTACGATTATAATGTTTTTCATCATTTATGCGATGATTGTGTGGGCAAATCGCTAAAATGCTAAGCTGAATTTTTTAAAACTTTTCACAAAATTTGAAGTGCTGAATTTTTTAAAAAATTCAAGTTTTAAAAAATTCAAATTTTAAAAAATTCAAGTTTTAAAAAATTCAAAATGCTGAATTTTAAAAAATTCAAAGTGCTGAATTTTAAAAAATTCAAAGTGCTGAATTTTTTAAAACTCAAAAATAATGAATTTTAAAAAATTCAAAGTGCTGAATTTTATAAAATTCATTATTTTAAAGCCAAATTGTCACAATATTTGGCTATTATTATGAAAAAATTTTTTGGATAAATTATGATTTCAAATAAAACTTTAATATCTTTGATAAAATATGTTGCTCTCATGCTCATCTGTGTTTGCGTATTTGCGATATTTTATTTTGGCAATGGCTTAAGACATGCCTATGCTTTTAAAGCCGATTTTGATAAAATGCACGATTTTTTCATACTAGTTAGCAATGTTCATAAAGAGCGCGCTATGCAAGCTTTGCTAGCATTTGAAAGCGATATAGATGAGCAGAATTTAGAAATTATGCGAGAATCAACTGATAAATTATTAAAAAAATTAGAGCTTAAACAAGAATTTTATGAAAAATTTGCTGCGCAGCGAGATGGCTATTCTAGCGATATTAGCACTGAAGATATGCTTGAATTTTTTAAACCTTTAGATGAGTATTTTTTAAACTATGTAAATATGGTAAGAATGAAAAATGTAAATACTGAGCTAAACGGGCTTTTAGTTGGCATTTGGCAAGCAGCAAATGACAATATCCGCCAAAATCAAATCCGTGAGCTTTTGTTGCGTTTTTGTGACAAAAAAAGAAAGCTTAACGCAGACGAACTACAAATGCTCGATGATCTTTATTTTGATTATGCGCAGTATCCAACGATGATAAAATTAAATAACGTTTATCCATCTTTTGCTACTTTTAATTATGTAGATACAGAAGAAATAAATAAAGTTTTAAAAGAAAAAATGGTGCCTTTGTGGGAAGATATACAGCTTTTTTACGATGTCATACATGATACATTAGTAGAGGGGCAAACCACAATTAGCTTTGCTAAGCTTATAGAAATTTGTAAGCGCATAGAAACGCAAAATATCGATATAGCAAAGTATTTGATTGATACTGCTGCGGATGAATTTTATAAATCAGTCTTTATAATGTGGTTTTATTTATTACTTGGATTTGTGATACTTATTTATTGTGTTTTTGTGCTTATTGGCATACAAAGAAAAGAAGTAGAAATTTTAAAAGATATGAACACAAAAACGCAGTATTTAGACAAACTCAAACAAATCACAAAAAGACGAAATATCAAAATTGATGATGATAAAATCCCAGAATTATTTACAAAGCTTGTAGATGTGATAAATGATACTGATTTAATCGAGCTTAAAAATAAAAATGAATATAGCTATTTTATGAATAATATTTCGCATGAAATCATAAATCCGCTTAATAATATTTATGGTTATGCACAGCTTTTAGAAAATTCAAAAAACATAAATGAAGAAGAAAAATCACAATACATGGAAGAAATTTCAAAAGGCGCAAAAACACTAAAAACACTTTTTGAAAATCTGCTTAGAGTAGCTAGCATTAAAAGTGGCAGCGAAGAAAGCGAGATTTTAGAACTTGATAGTTCTGAGCTTTTAAGCACACTTTTCCAAGAAATGACGCAAGAAGCAAAAGAAGCAAGAATTGACTTTGAAGCGCTAAAAGATCCAAGATTAGAAGGCATTATAAGCATTGATATCAAAAAAATAAAATTTATCATGCACACCTTGCTAGATAATGCTATAAAATATAATAAAAATCGTGGCAAAGTATTTTTATACATACTAGCCACGCATTTAGAAAATGATAGAGCAAAAATCAAAGTTTATGTAGCTGATAAAGGAAATGGCTACGAAATGAAGGAAAATGAAGAAAATAATCTTTTAGATACAGATGATGCAAAGCTTACAATTTATTATCAAAAAGGACTAGATCTAGCAATTACAAAAGAATACCTAAGGCAGCTTGGCTCTCATTTAGAAATAAAAGCACAAAAAGGCGTTGGCTCTGTATTTAGCTACGAAACAGAGCATAAATTTGTTTTTAAAGATCCATATAAAGATAAATTTAAAGGTCAAACAATTTATATTTATGGACAAGAAAATCTGCTAAATAATAGCGAATTGCCGATTTTAGAAGGCAGTGGCATACCAAATTTTATAGCTGTGGTAAAAAGCTATTTAGAACACCTTGGCTTTGAGGTGAAATTTACACAAGAAAAAGACAAAGAAGTTTATATAGTTTTTGATAATGAGTTACCTTTTGAGCCACAAAAGGCTATATATTGCACAGATTATGAACCAGAGTTCATAGTAGCTAATAAAGTGTATTTATCAAAAGCATTTTGCATCCAGGCTTTGATAAATGCTTATGAAGCAATTATGCAATTGCAAACAAAAGAAGCAAGTAAATTGCCTTTAAAAGCTGTAGTTTTGGGCAATGAGCAAATAGCAAGCACTCTACAAGCAATGGTAGATGTGGTGGATATTCAAATACAAGAAAATGCTAAATATGACCTAGCTTTTGTAGATACTGATACTATGGCACACGAGGTTAAAAACATACCTCAGCCTTGTAGAATAGTAGCTCTAAGCTACGAGGGCAATACGCCAATAGACACAGATGTAATCTATAGCAATTTTATAATAAAATCAAAAGATGATGAGAAAAAAGATTATAGTAAAGATGTAGAAAAAATCCTAGAGGATTTTAAAGCTCAAAAAATGCTATCAAATAAAAAATTACATGATGTGCTGCTCTTTAAAAAATCACTTGCTTCAAATAACATTTATAAAAACGCAATCTTAGGCTTTGCATCTAATGTAGATATAGCAAATGATACAAAAGAATTAGAACTGCTTTTAAAAACTCATCCTTATAAAATCGTGCTTTGTGATTATGATATTGCTGGGCTTACTTTAGATAAATATCAAAAGCTAATCCAAGATGCTAGAAATGAGCATCGCTGCGATATCGTAGCTGGTGTTTTTGTGCCAAAAGGTGTGCATATTTATGCTAAATTTTTTGAAGAAATACCAGCAAATTTAAGCAAATCCGAACTAGAAATGCGAATTAAAAAGTATTTGGTTGGAATTAGATAATGAGCTTACAAAAAAATCAAGTTTTATTACTAATTTTATTAGCATATCTTTTTGGCGTTTTTTGCCGTTTTGAGTGGGTTTATTGGGCGAATAATTTTGCTCAGTTTATCTGGGACAATGAGCTTATGATAACTACAAATGATGGCTATGCTTTTGCTGAGGGCGCAAGAGATATGCTAGCTGGCTTTCATCAAGCAAACGACCTTAGCTATTTTGGCTCTCCACTTAGCACGCTTAGTGCTTTTGTGGTTAAATTTTTTGGCTTTAAGCTTGAGAGCGTAATGATTTATTTAAGCATATTTTTAAGTTCGCTAATTGTAATTCCGCTAATTTTAATCGGTCGTGAGCTAGAAAATATCAAAATCGGTGCAGTTGCCTCGTTTGTAGCAGTGATTGCAAATAGCTATTATAATCGCACGATGGCAGGATATTATGATACTGACATGCTCACAATCGTTCTGCCTTGTTTTAGCATTTGGGCGCTAATTCGCACAGCAAAGCTTAAAAAGAGCTATTTTTTAGCACCACTTTTTATGAGCTTAAATATGTGGTGGTATTCATCAAGTATCAACCTAAATCTAGCACTTCTTGGCTTTTTTGTGTTTTATACTCTTGTTTTTAACCGCAAGGACAAAGAGAGCTATTTAAACATGATTTTAATGCTTTTTGCGCTCTGCTTTTTGCCACTTTGGCTAAAGATTGCTGTGATTTTAATAAGCTGGTTTTTGTGGATAAAAAAGCCTGAATTTTTTGATTTTAAGAAAATTGCGATTTTAGGCGTTGCGGTTTTAGCGCTTTTTGGCTATTTGGGCGGATTAAATCCTTTTATTTTCAATATAAAATTCTATCTTGTTCGCACAGCACCTGATAGCACGGCTTTTCATTTTTTTAATGTAAATCAAACAATAATGGAAAGTGGAATTGTTGATTTTGATGTATTTTGTCAGCGCATTTCTAGCTCTGTGGCTGTTTTTGTTTTAGGACTTGTTGGCTACATTTTAGCTTGCATAAAATTCAAGCCTTTGCTTTTAAGCTTGCCGATGACTTTACTTGGATTTTTAGCGCTTAAAGGCGGACTTAGATTTACTATTTACGCTGTGCCTTTTATCGCTTTTGGCTTTGGATATTTTATATTTTTTATCTCAAATCTTATAAAAATCACGCCTAAAACTCGCAAGATTTTTTGGTATATTTTAGGGGTTTTGGCTTTTGTGCCTGTGATTTATTTGTATTATTTACAGGCTCTAAGCGGAAAATTCGCCACTGAATTTTGGCTGCTTTTAGTGCTTTTTGCTGCGATTTTTGTGTTTTATTTTTATCATTTTCGCAAGGATTTTATGGCAATTTTTGCCTTTGTGGCTTGCGTTTTTGCCATTACGCCAAGCTTAATTCACATTTATACATACAAGCCACTTAGCGTTTTTGCGGCCAGTGAAGTAAATGTGCTTAGTCAGCTAAAAAGCATAGCAAAGCGTGAGGACTACGCACTTGCATGGTGGGATTATGGCTATGCGATTCGCTTTTATAGCGATGTTAAGACGCTAATTGATGGTGGAAAACATCTTGGAAATGATAATTTTGCCGTTAGCAAAGCGCTAATTAGTCCGCAGACAACAGCTGCAAATATAGCCAGAGCTGAGGTAGAATACACAGAGCGAAAATTTAGCGAAAAATTCCCATCAAATCTAGCTCAAATGATGAAAGAATACAATGCCACAGACCCAAATGAATTTTTGCTAAGTTTAGAAAATTCAAGCTTTGTGCCGCCAAAAGCCAGCCGTGATGTGTATTTCGTGCTTCCAGATAGAATGCATACGATTTTAAATGTAATTGCAAAATTTTCTATGCTTGATTTAAAAGACGGCAAAAGTTACACTGAACCAACTTTTATTTTTAGCGAAAACTTCAAATGGCAAAATGGTATGATTGATTTTGGCGATGGACTTATAATGCCAGAAAAAGGCGATAAAATCATCTACGGCGGCAAAGAACATGCTGTAAATATGCTAGTTAGCACAAAATATGAAGATGGCAAATTAAAGCTTAGCACTAGCGAGCACAACCCAGATGCTGGGCTTTTTGTGATTTATATGCAAGATTATGCTAGATTTCTTATTATGGATGCGCAAACTTTTGCTAGTTCGTATATACAGCTTTTCGTGCTTGAAAACTACGATGAAGAGCTTTTTGAACCAGTGATTTTAGACCCAGCGATGAAGGTTTATAAGCTAAAAAATTAGCTTGAATTTTTTGAATTTTTTAGAATCTCTTTTGAATTTTATAAAATTTATAAAATTCAAGCAGTGAATTTTATAAAATTCAAAAAATTCAATGAGTGAATTTTATAAAATCCAAAAAATTCAATGAGTGAATTTTATAAAATTCAAAAAATTCAAGCAGTGAATTTTATAAAAGATTTTAAAAGCAAGGATTTATGGTGCTTAGAGTGCTTTTTGTGTGTCATGGAAATATTTGTCGTTCGCCGATGGCTGAGTTTGTTTTGCTTGATTTGATTAAAAAATCTGGCAAAGACAATGATTTTATCGTAGCCTCAGCTGCTACAAGTAGCGAAGAACTAGGAAATGACACGCATCCAGGCACAAAAAACGAGCTAAAAAAGCATGGAATTGCGTTTTATCCGCGCAAAGCAAGGCAAATTGAGCAAAAAGATTATGATAATTTTGATTTAATTATCGGTATGGATAACGCAAATATTGCTACTTTAAGGCGTATTTTTGGCGGCGATCCACAAAATAAAATCAAAAAAATGCTCTCATTTTGCAGAAGTGATGAAGACGTGGCAGATCCGTGGTATACGGGTAATTTTGACCAGACTTATTTAGATATTGTTGAAGGCTGTGAAGGCTTGCTGGGAATGTAGGAAATAGGATTAACATGTCATTATAAGCGAAGCGTAATAATCCAGAAAATTTACGAATGATAATTAAAACTGCAAATTTTTCTGGATTCCACCACTGCGTTCGGAATGACTTATAATATAATAAAAGATTAGAGGGTAATTTAATTATTATGAATAATAAATTAAAAAAGTTGTTAGGAAAAGAAATACTTTATTTTGATGGTGGAACTGGAACTGTTTTACAGGGAATGGGATTAAAACCTGGGGAATTACCTGAAACATGGAACTTGAATCATCCGGAAAAAATTGTTGATTTGCACTTTCAATATTACATGGCCGGTGCAAACATTATTAAAACTGACACTTTTGGCGCATTTATAACAAAATTTCCACTTAATCTTGAAAAAATCATCACTTCGGCTATTGAAAATGCTAATACTGCAAGAAAAAATGC